>JAFEBR010000668.1 GCA_018242565.1 Planctomycetota bacterium
TCCTGGCAGTCAATTTTCTGTTCGGCGTGTACTGCGTGATCATGGTGTGGCGGCGGGTTTCGCAACTCCGCTTTCGCTCACCCGAGGCGGAAGCCGAGTTCACGGGCAACTTCCAGACGCTGGTCGCCGCCCGCGATTTCGACTCGGCCACCCAGATGTGCGATTACGATTTTCGGGCGTTGCCACGCTTGTGCCTGCTCTTGCTGGGACACCGGCAATTCCCGTACGACAAACTGCGGCAATTCGTGGCCGATGCGATGCAGCGCGACATCATCGCCGACCTGGAATACCGCCTGAGCTGGATCGCCACGGTGATCAAGAACGGACCGCTGCTGGGACTGTTCGGAACGGTGCTGGGGATGATGGCCTCGTTCGGCCGCATCGGAACGGGCGAAAAGGTGCAACCCTCGGTGATCGCTGAAGACATCAGTATCGCGCTGATCTGTACTGCCATGGGACTCGCGACCGCTATTCCGCTGGGGTACATTCTGTCGACACTGACGATTCGCGTGCGTAAGCTGCAGGAATCGCTGGGGAATGGTTTGTCGCTGGTTCTGGAAAACTTCCGGCCGGGGGTCCGCTGAACATGGCAGGTGGTGGCGGAGGATTTACGTTTTCGTCCAGCCCGAGTTCGTCGCTGGACGACAATCCGCTGGTGAAACGGAAGCCAGCCCACGATGAAGCGAAGTTCGACATCACGGCCATGATCGACCTCGTGTTCATGATGAACATTTTCTTTCTGGTCACGTCGGTGACCGCCGCGCTGGCTGAAATGGATCTGCCGACCGCCAAGCACTGCTCTCCGTCTGACCGCGACACGTCGATCCTGATCACGATTGTGTCATCTCCGGATCGGGGACCGGGCAAGGTGTACCTGGGAGAACCCGAGGAAGGGAAGCTGGTCGTTGAAGGGGACGAAGAGAAGACGATCAAAGCGGCGGTCGAGGCCGGAGTCCGTTCCGACAAGAAAACGGTGCTGATCAAGGCGGAAAAGAGCACGCGGTTACGCGACATTTCGCGAGTGGGCAGCCTGGCGGTTTCGGTTCCGGGGACCGAGTTGAAACTGGCTGTGATTGAAAGAGAGTAGAACGCCCGTGCCGGTCAAGTTCCGCTGTTCCGAATGCACCCAGAAACTGCGCATCGAAGATGCGTACATCGGGAAGCAGGTAGCCTGCGTGCGTTGCGGAGCCAAGCAGAAAGTCCCGGCGGAATCTGCTCCCGAATTCGCTGAACCGAAGGCGACGAAGAGCCCGCCAGCCCGGCCCGCAGCCAAGCCCAGCCCGCCCGCGGCGCCGAAGCCCCCCGTCAAAACGGAATCGAAGCCACCTGCGAAAGCCGCGCCCGTGAAGCCGGTCGCGCCCCCCCCGGTTCCCCCACCCGCGCCGCCGAAACGGCCTGTGTTTCAATCGTCGGCGACCGAAGAGATGCCGGTGGTCGAGCCTGAACTGCCGCCGGTGGTCGAGCCGTTTGTGCCATTTCGGCCCAAGAGCCGACAAAAGCCCGCGCCCCCGGCGCCTGCCGAACCACGGCCGACACCGACGCGGGCACCGCTGCCGAGCGAGGCCACGCCGCCGGTGCCGCCACCTCTGCCCCCGGTACCGCCGTTACCCCTGGCTGACGTCTGGCATCCGGCCGAGCCTGCTGCCGATTTGCCTCCGGTCGACTTTCAGCGAATCTTCGACGATGACGACGAAGAGGCGGAAGACGATGATGACCGCGCCATTCCGGTCGTTGTCGATCCCGAAAGTGAACGCGAAGCGGTTCCGGTCGCTTCCGAACCGGTGGCTGCAGAACGAGCCGAAGCGAACTTCGATCTGCCTTATGAGTCATCGACCCGCGAGTGGGATGGCCCGCGGGAATTGGCGATGCCGGTTGAGTCCGAGTTGCACGAGGCGCACGCGGCGGCCCCGCATCCCGAACCGTCGATGGTGCGGCCGCCGCTGAAGATGGATGTGGAAGACCTGATCGACATGACCGCGATGGTGGACATCGTGTTCTTCCTGCTGATCTTCTTCCTGGTGACGTCGATGCACTCGCTCGATTCGACGATTCCGATGCCAGCGCCCGATCCACAGAAAGGTGCGACGAAAGAACCTCAGACCGTCGCGGCGATTGATGCCGACGAGAACTACATCGTCGTGCGGATCGACAAAAACGACAAAATCACGGTCGAAGGGGCCGAAGTTCGCACCGAACGGGAACTGCTGTTCAAACTTCGCGATCTGCGTTCGGGTGCGGCACGCCCGGAAAAACTGATGGTGATCGGCCACGGCGAGGCAACGCACGGCACCGCGGTCATGATCATGGATGCAGGCCGGGAACTGGGCATGGACCAGGTGAAGCTGAGCGTTCAGGACGAAGAAGAGTAGCCAGCGGGGCCGCCTCAGGTCCGGCGGCGATCACTCGTGCATTCGCTCCCGTGATCGCCAGACGTGGACCGTCCTCAAACGGCACGACCCGGTGTGCGATGGAGCACACCGGGTCTGCGAGACGAGCGCTGCGAGTTCTGCCGGCGCCGTGCGGTTCGAATCGGCGACTTACGAAACGGCCGCGGCTTCGCGGAGGCGGCGGGCCTGGGCCGCCGAGGTGTCGATCGACAACGAGATTTTGACCGACCACTTCCCATCGCTGGGGGCCATGAATTCCCAGTGAGGCAGCACCATCGTGCTCTGATGCACGGCTTCGAAGCCTCCTTCGGAATTGCTGATCGTCTGAATGGGGCAGGTCCAGATGGAGGCCGGCACCGAGAATTCGAGTGCGGTATCCAAGCCCAGCCATTCATCGATCAACCCCACGCGGTCGGTGCCGCGCAGGTCGAGAATCGATTCCAGTTGGCCAAGTTGACGCCCCTGACCGTCGTAGAAGTAACGGTCACTGGCGCCGGCGGCCATGCCCGCGAAATTGAATTCGACGCCAAAGTGAATCGGCACGTTCTGCGGCAAAGCCTCGAGTTCATAGACGATTTCGAATTGCCCAGAGCCTTTTTCGAGACTGATGGTCTTGGAGAGCAGCACGGCGTACGGACCGAGCTTGGTGTTGCGTGAAAGCCTGGCCTGCACCACATCGGGGGACCGGCGCAGCACGGTGTCGTAGACGCCGGTGATGCAGTCTCCGATCTCACCTTCTCCGGCCTGGAAACGATCGAGCGTCAATCCAGGCTGCAGGAAGTGGTCGACGCAACTCTTGCGGGGCCAGTTATCGTACTGAATGCGCTTATGCAGATCGGGTTGCTTGAACGGGGACTGATCGTGGACCCCGACCGCGAGGCTGGAGACCGACTGATCCTGGTTTTCGCCCGCCTTGCGGACTTTCTCGTGATAGTACTCGGGGCGCCGATTGAGCGTCGCCAGCAGGTTGTGATTGATGCTGCGGATATCGAGTTCGTACAGGTGCCCCCCGCGTGCCGGCGCGAAATAGGCCACGAACCGATCGCTGGCAAAGCGGATTTCTTTACGGGCGTCGAGGTTGTAATCGCCACCCGTGATTTCCAGCCACTGCCCTTCCCGACCGGCAGCCTGTTCGAGAAGCGTATCGGCGGCAATCGCGTGGTGGTACACGGCATTCCGCAGGTGCGGCAGGTAGAGCCCCCCGAATGCGCCGTGCCAGTAGGTGCAGTTGCATTGTGCTTTATACAAGGCGGTGCGGGCCTCGGCCAACAGGCCGTTCTGCTCGCGCGGGGCGGGCCCACTGCACAGTTCCTGCAGCTTTTCGCTGACCTGCATCACCCGCGAGTACATTTCGTTGCTCTCGGGGTATTTGACGCGGAAATTCCGCCAGAAGCCGCCCCGCAGAAACTGGGTGATCTGCGGCCAGCCAGCGTCGGTGTGTTCGCGGTCGGCGACCAGTTTGAAATATTCCAACTGTCGCGACACGGGCAGCGCCCACTCGGTCATTTCGCGGTAACTGGCATCCGGCAGGTAGATGCGGCCAATGGGTGGCACATTGTCCACCGCCTCGGCCAGCGTCGATACTGTCAGCCAGTCGGAGTTCGCTTTCAGCGCATCGAAAAACCGATGGATCCAGCCATCCTGATAAATGTGTTTCTTGGTGCCCGGCCAGGCGCCGAATTTCTCGCCATCATCGCCCATCGTGACGATGGCGTTCGGGAAGCGGTCGGCAATCTGGCGCAGGTAATTGATGGTCTCTTGCGGATCGGACCAGGGAATCAAATACCGGAGCTTTTCACTGCCCGGGAAGATCTTGAGCAAGCGGCCTTCGTCTTCGGACAGGTAATAGCCGAACAACTCGTCGTCGCGCAATCCCGTTGAACGGAAGTGATAATCGTCGAGGATGGTGTATTCGATGCCCGCCTGTGTGACGTCGCCGGCGAACGACTGTTCCCAGACCCGTTCGGGCATCCACATCCCACGGACGCGCGTGCCGAACGATTTTTCGAGATAGCGGGAATAGGCCGTGATCTGCCCGATGCGATCGCGGCGGGGAATGCAGGCCAGAATTGGTTCGTAGAACGGACCGCCGATGATCTCGACCTGGCCGCGATCGGCGAGCATCCGCACGCGGTCAATGTATTCGGGGTGTTTCTCGACGAGCCATTCGAGCAGGCTGCCCGAGGTGTGCAGCACGACCGGAATCTCTGTATGGCGCTCGAGCACCTCGAGAAAGGGCAGGTAACTGTCCTGATAGGCGGCCTCGAATACGCCATCGAAATTGCCGATGGGCTGATGATTATGAAACGCGAGAACTAAGCGAATACGACCGCTCATGGAATTAGATTCCCTTCCTCCATAAAGAAGGCTGTCAGGTTGTTCAGCCTCGGCTCACGGGCGCTGCGAATTCTCGGGCTGGGCATATCATGCCATGCGAAACCCGGTTCGACAACTCGGTTCCAGCAGAACTTGCCGCCCGGTTTATGATTTGTCGCCAGCAACTCGTAAAGGGCAAATCCAGAGGCCCATTTTACGCAAACCACCGAGTCTTCCCGTTCCGACAGGTCGCGGTAGCGCAGGCAAGGCCCGTTGGGTGGCAGCAAAAAAACCGGGGAACCCATGACAGGCTCCCCGGTTGATTGGATCAGACGTCGAGAGTGCAGCTCTCGTCGGCTGGAATTACTTCGAAACTTTGAAGTCGGCCTTTTTGAAGGCATCTTCGCCGAACACCTTTTCAGCCTGTTCGTCACCCTTCAGCTTCTCAACATCGCCTTTGCAGTTGTTGCAGCAGAACTGCACTTTGGCACCGGCGACGGTGATTTCGGTGTCTTTGTCGAGCTTACCACCCGAGAGGGGGCATTTGCCCTGCTTGGCCTGGCCGGTCGCGACGAGCTGAGTGTTCGCCTTGGTGGCGTGCTTCTTTTCGTCCTTGGCGAACGCGCCTTTGCAGTTATCGCAGCAGAAATAGACCTTGCCGCCTTTGTAGTCGGCCGCTTTATCGGCTTTGGCGTCGGCCTTGGCATTCATGATGCACTTAATCCCGTCGAGTTTGACGTCGGCGGCATAAGCGGTGGACAGAGCGAAACAAACCATCACAACCAGCAGCGAAACGCGTCTCATTGTGGAACTCCTTAAAGGTGCGGACGAGGTGTTGAAAGAGAATCCAGCGTCAGACATCAGGTCATGACACCTGTTGCGAGTGTTTTCCCTACGCATCAGCGGTTATTTATAGCGATTTTCGGCAATCGTTACCAACCCAAAATCCCAATTTTTGGAATATCGAGACTTTTTGGAATAATCGGCGCGCCGCCCCGGGAAAAACACCGAAACTGACTGCCGGGACCAATTTCGGTACAGTTTGACGGCCCCCGGGATCAGGCAGGCTGAGACGAATAGTTCATCTGATGTCGGCTGAACCGGGGAGTCTCGGGAGTCGCCACGACGCCCAATGGACTTCATTCCGCCTGTCCGTGCCCCACGGTAGAATGCGACCACGTTCGAGAGGTCGATCTGCGCGGCGGTTCGCCTGTCGCGGCCAGATTGCCAAGTGCTGCGGTCGTTCAGTCACTGTCGAATTCACCTGGAAAGGACTCGTTTGCATGGCTACCCGGAAGCCCGCTTCTGCCAAGTCTCGCTCACCTCGCGGTTCCGCCGGTCGACGTACAGACCCACCGTCAATCGGCGAGTACCTGATCAAGCGACTGCAGGACTACGGGATTGCCCACGTCTTCGGAATCCCAGGCGATTTCGTGCTGCAGTTCTATGCGATGCTGACCGAAAGCCCGCTGCAGGTCGTGGGCTGCACGCGTGAAGACAACGCCGGCTTCGCCGCCGACGGGTATGCCCGAGTCCACGGCATGGGTGCGGTGTGCGTAACGTTCAGCGTGGGGGGGCTCAGCATGTGCAACTCCATCGCCGGCGCGTTCGCCGAGAAGTCGCCGGTGGTCGTCATCAGCGGCGCCCCCGGGGTCGATGAACGTCGCAGCGATCCGCTGCTGCACCATCGCGTGCGGGATTTCAACACCCAGCGGGAAGTCTTCGAGAAAATCACGGTGGCGTCGGCCTCACTCGATGACCCGCTGACGGCGTTTCGGGAGATCGACCGGTGCCTGGCGGCGTGCGAACGCTACAAGCGGCCGGTCTACCTGGAACTGCCACGCGACCGGGTCCGGACGAAGCCGCTGCACTTTCAGGAAACCAACCAGGAAAAGCCTGTCAGCAACAAGCACGCCCTGCGCGAGGCGCTGGAAGAAGCCACCGAGGCAATCAACTCGAGCGAACGCCCCGTGATTATCGCGGGGGTGGAAATGCACCGGTTCGGCTTAGGCGACGAAGTCGTGCGACTCGCGGAAAAGCACCAGATTCCGATGTGCGCGACGCTCCTGGGAAAATCGGTCGTCAGCGAGCGACACCCGCTGTATCTCGGGATTTACGAAGGGGCGATGTGCCGGGAACCGGTCCGTAAATTCGTCGAAGACAGTGACTGCATCATTCTGCTGGGCACGTTCATGACCGATATCGACCTGGGGATTTATACCGCCAAGCTCGATCTCGCCAAATGCATCTATGTCACCAGCGACATGCTGCAGATCAGCCATCACCATTTTCATGATGTGCTGCTGGGGGACTTCATCAAGGGGTTGCTCAAGGCCGATCTGTCACCCCCCAAACGGCCCATCCCGGCGAATTGCCGGCGCGAAGTGAGCAAATTCGTGCTGGTGCCGTCGGCGAAGATCACGACCAGCCGGTTGTTCGCAAGAATTAACGAACTGCTCGACGAAAATATGGTGGTTGTGGCCGACGTGGGGGACAGTCTGTTCGGCGCGGCAGATCTGACGATCTATCGCGACACGGAATTCCTGTCGCCGGCTTACTACACGTCGATGGGCTTTGCCATTCCCGCGGCACTTGGTGCGCAATTCGGAAATCCCAAGCTGCGTCCGATTGTGCTGGTGGGGGATGGCGCATTCCAGATGACGTGCCTGGAACTGTCGACGGCCACGAAGCACGGGTTCAACCCCATCGTGCTCGTCCTCAACAATAAAGGGTACGGAACAGAGCGCTTTCTGCAGGAAGGCCCCTTCAACGACATTCCGAACTGGGAATACCACCGGTTGCCCGACCTGCTGGGGGGAGGCTGGGGCTTTGAAGTCCACACCGAAGGCGATCTCGAAAAGGCGCTGAATGCGGCACTCGCCAATCGCGATCGGTTCAGCCTGCTGAATATTCACCTGGAACAGGACGATATCAGCCCGGCCCTCGACCGACTGGCCAAATCGTTGTCGAAACGCATTTGAGCGAACGGACCACTGGGTGGACACCCCAACGGCGCGGTGCTGCGTTCACCACGCTCACAGACGCGGGGAACGGTTCGTCTCGCGTCGTGGGAACAGCCGCCCATGAAACTTGGCGACGGGGCTGATATAGTTCGCAGCAGAACGTTTCCATTTCGGTTCATTCGCTCAACGAAGGTATCTCAGACGATGCGCCCCGCCTGTCTCTGGAGTCTGTTACTGTCGGTCTTGTCGATACTGAGTGCCCCGTGCGCCATGGCGGCCGAGCTAGCCAAACCGGCGGGATATCGACTGCTCGCCGCCGATAAAGGGCATGTCGCGCTGGTCTCTGCCACGGGTGAAGTCGAGTGGGAAACTCCCACGAAGGCCGACGTGCATGACCTGACGCTGCTCCCCAACGGAAACGTGCTGTTTCTGTACAGTCCGGCCAAGGTGGTCGAGGTCGACCGCGATAAAAAGGTCGTTTGGGAGTACGAGGCCAAGCCGAAGAATGCGCAGGTACCGCGCTGCGAAGTTCACGCATTTCAGCGGCTGCCAGACGGTACGACCATGGTCGCCGAGAGTGGCAACGCCCGCATTGTCGAAGTCGATGCCACCGGGAAAATTGTGCATCAAATTGCCCTGACGATTGATCAACCCGATCCGCATCGCGACACCCGCATGGCGCGCAAACTCGACAACGGACACTACCTCGTCTGCCACGAAGGGGATGGCAAGGTTCGCGAGTACGATCACGACGGCAAGGTGGTCTGGTCGTACTCGCTCGATCTGGGCAATCGTCCGCGTTCGCCGGGCCACGGCCCCGAAGGGCATGGCGTCGAGGTGTATGGTGCCATCCGTCTGAAGAATGGGAACACGTTGATCGCCGGGGGCAACAACAACCGCGTGCTGGAAGTGTCCCCCGCGGGTGAGGTCGTCTGGAGCCTGGACCAGAAAGAGTTGCCGGGCATCACACTCGCCTGGGTGACCACGCTGCATGCCCTTCCCAACGGAAATATCATCGTGGGGAACTGCCACGCCGGCCCCGACAATCCGCAATTGTTCGAGGTCACTCGCGACAAGAAAGTGGTCTGGACGTTCCGAGATTTCAAGACCTTTGGCAACGGCCTCGCCTCGGCTCACGTGCAGGGTTTGCCCGAAGGCACGCGTCGCTGACCGACTGCGGTTGGGTGCGGCTAAAATCACTGCCCACAAATCAGGGATGCGTCCTGGAGTTCAGCGGAGTCGAGTTGTGACCTTTCGGGAACCTCCAGCGATGTCATCCCTCGGGCAGGCTTTGACGGTCGCGGTCCAGAATCATCAGGCGGGCAATCTGGCGGTCGCCGAGCCGATTTATCGGCAGATTCTGGCACTCCATCCGCACCAACCTGACGCACTCCATTTTCTGGGATTGCTGATCCATCAGACCGGCCGGCATCAGGAAGGCCTCGACCTGATGCGCCAAGCGGTCCAGATTCAGGGGACGAATCCGGGGCATCACAACAACCTGGGCAACGTGTACCGCGCCCTGGGACAACTCGACGAAGCCAAGGCCAGTTACCAGCGGGCGCTGCAACTGAAACCGGACTTTGTCGAAGCCCACAAGAATTTGGGTGCGGTCTGCGATGAACAGGGGAAGTTCGACGACGCCGTGTCGTGTTACCGCCGCGCGCTGCAACTGACCCCGCAAGATGCCGACCTGTTCAACCGCATCGCCATTGCCCGGACACACGACGGACGGTTGGAAGAAGCGATTGAAGCGTGCCGACGTGCGCTGGCATTGCGACCGAACTTTTATGAAGCGTTGACGACCTTCGGCAATGCCCGCAGTCGACAAGGTCGGCAGGACGAAGCGATCGCCGCGTACAAGCAGGCGCTGGCGCTCAACCCGGCACATGTCGAAGCGCTTAACAACATGGGAATCGCTTTGACGGCGATCAAGGCGGTCGACGAAGCGGCCGACTGTTTTCGCCGCGCTCGGGAAATCTGCCCCGCCACGGCGGCGTCACTGTTCAGCCTGGGCAAACAACTCAAAGAGGTGGGAGATTTTCCCGGGGCCGACCGATGCTGGCGCGAGACGCTGCAACTCGACCCGCGGCAGAATTTCGCGTTGGCCGAGTTGATCCTGCTGAATCGAGGCAAATCGTCGACGGCCGATATGGAACAAGCCCAGGCGCTGCTGGCAGACTCTCAGACGACCGACACTGAGCGGGCCAGCCTCGATTTCGCACTGGCCCACGCCTGTGATGACCGCGCCGACTTCGCCGGGGCGGCCCGGTACCTCGAAGAAGCCAACGCTCTGAAAATCTCGATCTGGCAATCGCGGGGCGAGTCGTTTTCCAAGAGCGAACACGATCGCTTCACCGCTGCGTTGATCGAGCAATTTTCACCCGAGTACTTCCAGAAGGTGGCAGGCTGGGGTGTTGACTCAGAACGGCCGGTGTTTGTGTTCGGGATGCCCCGATCCGGAACGACGCTGATCGAGCAGATTCTCGGATCTCATTCACAGATCTTTGGTGCGGGCGAACTGGAACTGGCAAGTGCCGCGTTCAATGCGCTGCCGCAGTGGACGGGCAGCTCGGCTGTCCCCGAGTTATCTGCCCACGCCCTCGACGCGCTGACGACCACGCAAATCTCGCAGCAATACCTGCAACGACTGACCGCGATCAACTCCGAGACCACACACATCGTCGACAAGACGCCGGGCAATTTTCTGTACCTGGGGCTGCTGGCCACGCTGTTTCCAAGAGCGAAGTTCATTCACTGTCGCCGCCAGGTGCGGGATGTGGCCTTGTCGTGCTGGATGTCCGACTTCCGCTATTTGATCTGGGCCAGCGAAAAGCAGGCTTTGGCCGGGTACATTCAGTGTTACTTAAAGTTGATGGACCACTGGCGGCGTGTGTTGCCGGTGCCGGTGTTGGAGATCGATTACGAAACGATGGTTGCGGAACCGGAGGAGACGGCCCGCCGGCTGCTTGCCTGGTGCGGACTGGAATGGGAACCGGCCTGCCTGGAGTTCCATGCCCGGCGCCAGCCGGTGCGGACGGTCAGTGCCGCCCAGGTCCGCA
>JAFEBR010000066.1 GCA_018242565.1 Planctomycetota bacterium
CCCCGAGTGCCTGGGCCAAGGTGCCGATTTCATTGGCAAACGAGATCTTTACAGCGTGGTATGCGTTGCAGGCGTACTTCACGAGCGATGCGGTTCGCGTGTCCGAAACGAGTTGTTCGGCATTCACAGACCGATACAGGTCGAAAACCGGAGCCGGGTCGGCGTTGTCGACCGTACCGACGAGAATGTAGGGCGGTTGGTAATAATCCTTAACCGCCGAGCTTTCGCGAAGAAATTCGGGATTGTTGTAGATTTTCACCAACGCCCCGTGGGTGCCCAGTTCGCCGTAGAGAACCGGGGCCAGTTTCTCTTCGAGAATGCCGGGCAAGAGTGTCGACCGAATGACGACGCAATACGGCTTGGGGGCTGCATGAATGGCCTTACCGATCGAACGCACGACGGCTTCGACGCCCGCGAGAGCCACACTGCCGTCGGAAGCCGAAGGGGTACCGACGGCGATCAGGGCAATGTCGGTTTTCGCGACGGCTTCCGTGACGTTGTCGGTCGCTGTGAGCTGACCTGCCGCGACTTGCTGGGCGACGATTTCGCTCAGTCCCGGTTCACTGATCGGCGATTGCCCTGACAGAATCTCTTTGACTTTCGCAGGGTCGACATCGACCCCGACGACTGAATGCCCATCCTGGCTCAGGCATCCTGCCGTCACACAACCGACATATCCCATTCCGAAAACAGCAACGCGAGCCATATTTAAAATTCCACCTGAGTTTCGAGGCGTAGTTTCTGGTTGTTCTGTAGTTACATCGAGAGGATCTGGTGCCTAGGCCACAGATTGCGGTTGCGGCCGACCGGCCTGTGCTGCCTTTTGCGCCAGCGTTTCGAGGCAGATTTCCTCGAATTGCCGGGAAATGGTTTCGCTGTCGTATTTGGACCGCACAAACTGTTCGGCTGCCTGACCCATTTTGCCACGGACAGTCTGATCGGACAACAATCGAACAACCGCGTCGGCGAATCGACTCGGGTCATCTTCCTCGAAAAAGTGCTGACCGGGGGTGAGAGGTAATCCCTCTGCACCGACGCGCGTACTGACGACAGCACGGCCCATGGCCATGGCTTCGTAGATTTTCAGACGTGTGCCGCCTCCGACCAGCAAAGGCACCACGAAGGCCGCTGCCGATGACAGATACGGGCGGACATCGGGGACGAAACCGACCACTTCGACTCCCGGGACCGAAGTCAGCGCGGTGACCGACGGCGGCGGATTCCGGCCCACGATCTGAAATGTCGCCTGGGGACGCGCGGCCCGGATTTTGGGCCAGATATCGCGAACGAAGAATTTCACGCCGTCCTGGTTGGGCAGCCAGTCCATCGAGCCAACGAAGACCACGCGATCCGGAACTTCCTGTCCGTCGCGATTCTGGAAGAAGTCGGCATCCACCGCCGTGTCGATGCACGAGACGTTATTCCAACCGTATTCCCGTTCAAACAATTTCTTATCGGGTTCGCTGACGGCGATCACCCTGTCGAATTCCTTGCCACAATCCCGCTCGAATCGCAACATCTTCTTCCAGTCAGTCCACATGTACGCCCGAAACAAGGGGTTCGGGCCGACTTGCGCGTGACGCTGCAGAATCTGGGCTTCGAAATTGTGCTGGAACAAAATGTTGACTTTGGCCCGCAGGCCCTGCATGTGACGAAACATCTGCACGGTGTCGCAGATCAATACGTCGTAGGGTTCCGCCGTCAGTTCTGCGGCGACACGCGCCCGCAAGTTGGGATCAAAGTTCCGTTCGACGCTGAACGGACGCGGCGAAAACAGATTCAATGCTGCGCTGATCAGAAATTTGGGACTGCCATGTTTCGAGATCTTGTAGGGCACGGTTTCGACCCGCAGACCCAGATCTCGCATTCGGGCGACATGTTGCTCTTCGTTTTCACGCAGATTGCAGACGTAGGTAACAGGGTGCCGTTTGACGAGGTGCTGCAGGACGTTGAGAACGCGAATTTTGCCCCCCGTGTCGCGCGGGAACAGAACTTGTTTGTGAACAATCAGAATTTTCATGTGGGTTCCAAGACAAGAGTCGGGCGGCTGGGAAAATCACTGGATCCGGCGGGCACCATCAGGGATTCGCATGCCGCATTCAGCTGGATTGAGACGTCGTCTGCGCCTGGTGTGACGCGATGATTTGTTGAAACAGGCCGATCGTTTCCGCGGCGCAATGTTGAGTCGACACAATGGCGGCCCGGTTAATCTGGGATGCGGCCTGTTCAGAGTTCAGCAGCTTCTCTTTGATCGCCGCTGCCAGTGCCGCCGGATCGCCGGCGGGCACCAGCGGTCCGGGCGACAGGTTGGCAATTTCCGAGATACCGCCCACATCGGTGGACACGAACGGAGTGCCGCAGGCAGCCGCCTCGACCAGGACGTTCGGCACACCTTCGGAAACACTCGACAACACGACGAGGTCGGCCGCGCGATACCAGTCTGGGACCGCCGACTGCAGGACGCGTCCGCGCAGTCGCACGTGTTCGGTCAAGCCGAGTTGAGCAATCTGCTGCTCCAGTTGCGTTCTCAGCGGCCCTTCGCCAATCAGGTCGGCTTCAAAGGGAATGCCCTCGGCAAGCAGGCGCGAGCAAGCTTCGATGAGTACGTGAATTGCCTTGACCGGCAACAGGTTTCCGACGAACAACAGACGCTTGCCTGTAGAGGTGAGTCCCAGTTTCTGGCGGGCTTCCTGCCGATTGCCCGGGTAAAACAATTCGAAATCGGTCCCCTCATAGATCAGGTGGACTCGTTCGGCCGGCGCCCCCAGTCGAATCGCGCAATTCCGCAGGTCATTGCTGACGACCGAAGTGGCATCGAGATCCGTCAGCATGTCGCTGGTCATGCGCTTACGCGCCGGTTGGTCATCGATCAGCAGCAAGTCTGACCCATGAACCTTGACGGCTACCGGCAGGCGGTGCTGGCGAGCCAGTTTCCAGGCTGCCCAGCCGTCGGGGTAAGCCCAGCAACCGTAGATGATGTCGGGCTGAAACTCGGCGATCTGCGAGCGAACCAATGGTGCCAGCGACCATTTCAGGCAGGTGCCATAGGTGCCGCGCAGGAGCCCGGGGGTGTACAGAAATCGCGGGTAAAAGACTTCCACTCCATTCCAGGACTGCAGCCGATGATTGGCGAGCCGACCCAATCCCCGGCGACGGGCCCGCCAGTCATCAGGCCAGGCAATCGGCGAAATGACACGTACATCGGCGTGATGCGACAGGTTGCGGCAGTGTTTCCAGTTGTAGATCCCCTTGTTCGGCTGCAGCGCGTTGGGAAAAATGCTGGTCAGACACAAAATGCGCAGGCGGTCCCGACTGCCAGAGGCCGGTTCCGCCGCTTCGCGGGCCAGGGTGGTCATAGGCCTTGGACTCCGTCGAGGGTGTTCGGCTGTGGCACCCAGCCTAGTACCGATTTCGCCTTTTCCACGGAGTATTGCAGTGGCTTCCACATGGCATTGCATTTGTACGGCGTCAGCACGGGCGGTATTTGCCCGTGGGATCGCTTGCTGTACCAGACGTTGAATTTAGCCAGTGGGCCGATCGCCCAGCCGGGAACGGGAATCACCCACAGACCACGGTGCCCGCGGCGATAATACCTGAGGAATGTGCGGGCACGAACCAGTTCGCCATCCAGCAGGTTAAAGGCTTGTCCTTCGATGCCCGGCGTGGTGACGGCCAGGGCAATCCCCGCCGCACACGCTTCAACCCGTACGTAGGGCAGCCGCTGGCTGCCACCCATTTTGATCAGAAGTTTGCCGAAGTTCAAACCAACCCGGCTGCTCAGAGGATCGCGCCCCGGTCCGTAGATCACTCCCGGTCGAATGACGACCAGCGGGCACTGGCCGGCGCGATACGCCTCCCAGGCGACTTGTTCGCCGGCGAGTTTGCTGTAGGTGTACGGATCGCGGAGTTGCGGTTGCGGTTCGAGCGGACACGTTTCGTCCAGCACGTCGTTATTCTTCAAGCCAGAGGTGTCGTACACGGCCAGAGAACTGATCAAGACGACGCGTTTGGTGCCCGCCTCGGCAGTCACTTTCAGCAGCTTCCTGACGCCAATCACATTGTCGACAAACAGGGCGGCGGTCGCGCCCTTCATGGCGGCCGCGATGTGACAGACGGCATCGCACCCTGCCAGCAGATCAGGCGTCAGTTTCTGCAATTGTCCTGGAACAAAATGCAGGCGCGGACGCTGCTCTTCAGAGACCGTCGAGCGCAGGGCTTCGACTTCGCTGGTGGGACGCACCAGACAGCGTACCGTATGGCCGTCCGCGAGAAGTTTGGCGACGACATGCTTCCCTAAGAAGCCCGTACCGCCGGTAACAAAAATATCCATAATCAGCTGTTCGATCGTGCAAATTCCAGCTCTTGCTGCTGGCAGGTCGCAAATATCCGGTCCATGATGTCCGTCACACGACGAATTTCACCATGTGTAATGGGAGGCGGACCTCCGGTCAGTATCGCTCGATAAAATCGGTCGAAAAGGCCGTTCATGCCGGCAAAATACTGCAGGTCGCTCTTCCAGAATTTTCGAACAGCCTTCCAGAAGTTTCGTTTGGCTTCTTTCGACTGTCGATACGGGCCCTCGATTTTGGCAAATGGGCCCGGCGCACTCAACTTATAATATTTCCGCACGAGACGGGCTTCGAGATCGACTTCGACTGTGTCTTTCGTGCCGTAAATTCGTGCCAGACGTTGTACCGGGCGGGCGGCGAAACTCGAGATCAGGCTGGCAGTCACCTGTTCACCTCGCAACATGACGCGCAACTCGGATTTCAGTCCACCGCTGTCTGGAGTTGGAAACCAGAGCGCCTGGATGTGAGGTCGCGTGTCTGGCAGGAATTCGGTGATCTTGTACAGAGCGTGCGAAATCGTGTTTTGGAATACTCCACCGGGCAGACGCCGCACCCAGTGCTCCGGGTCAGAGCTGACCAGGCGACCGAAAATTCCCGTCAGGTCGTAGCCCTGAACTGAGTCGACATGCACGATGTCGCCGAGATTCCCTTTTTCGAAGAGTTGACGACATTCCACCCAGCACGGGTCGAATAACTGGTCATGTCCGACACACGCCAGTCGGCCTGCCGATTCGGCGACGGCGATCACTTCGTCGGCTTCAGCGACATCGACAGTGAATGGCTTCTCGACGTAAACATGGGCCCCGCCCCTCAAGGCCGCGATGGCCAGGGCTTTGTGTGTGTGCGGGGGCGTGGTGATATGAACCACATCGGGGCGGGCCGTGGCCAGCATCTGCTCGACATCGTCAAAAATCTGCGGGACTTCAAACCGGGCCGCGGCCTGGACGGCCAGGTCGCGTTCGCGATCGCAGACGGCGACCGGCTCGGCATGTGCGAGCTTCCGGATTTCGCCGAGGTGAGCGTCAGCGATCTGACCGCAACCGATCAGTGCGACGCGAAGTTTCTCAGAACTCATCAAGATTTTTCCTGGTAGAGACGCAAGTAAAGTTCTTCATATTGTGCCGTGACACGCCGGATGTCGAATGTCTGTTCGACCCTGTGCCGACCGGCTCGCCCCAGTGTTTCGGCCCGAGCGGGATCACGGATCAGTTCGAGCAGGGCTGCCGCCAGCAGTTCGGGAGACTGGGGTGGCACCAGCAGGCCGGTTTCTGAATCGGTCACCAGTTCCGGAATTCCGCCGACGTTCGTCGAAATCACCGGCAAGCCGCAGGCCATGGCCTCGAGCAGCGTCATCGGCAACCCTTCGGTGACTGAGGACAGCACAAAGACGTCGGCTTCGGGCAACAACGCATGGACATCGTGCCGAAAACCCAGAAATGTGACATTGGGACGCAGGTTCAATTCGTCGCACAGCGATTCAAGAAACGGGCGGTCGGCTCCATCACCCGCAATCTGCAGTTGAAAATCAGGGCACTGGTTAACGACCAGACGCATCGCTCGCAATAAGGTCCGCTGATCCTTCGTGGCATGGTCGAGGCGTGCGGCGTGAATGGCCCGGCTCGTTTTGGGCAGAGGCTTGCCAACTCGCTGCCGATACAGTTCCAGGTCAACTCCATTGCGGATGATTTCCAGCCGTGCCCGCGGAATGTGGTCTTTTTCCAAGGCGACTTCGGCCGTCGAACCCGAGACCGCGACCATGCAGTCGGTGAAACGAGTCGCCAGCCGGTTGGAGAGATTTTGTTTCAGGCCGTGACTTTCGTGCATACCGTGACGGGTCTGGATCACCACGGGAACGCCACTCAATTTTGCGGCGATGGAACCGACGATGTGTGCTGCCAGGTTGTGCGTATGCAGGATGTCAGGACGCAATTGCCGCAATCGCTTTCGGGCGGCGCGAATCGCGCTGAAAGCGCCAGAGCCGTGGACGCCCAGGCTTTCGACCTGAATTCCGGCCGCTGCAAAACTCGCGCCCAGAGCCCCGACTTCACCAAGGCACAGGACGTGGACATCAAATCGCTGACGGTTCGCGAAACGTACGAGGTCATACACGACTTTTTCGAGACCGCCAAACTGCAGGGCGATGACCAGGTGTACGACCTTGAGTTTACGGGAAGGGTCTCGCGGTTTCTTGTCGCGCGCTCGCCCGCTGGTGGTCGAATTGTTACTGGTGGCGATCATAGTCGGTGCTCTTAGATGCGGGCGTGAATGAAATCTGTCAGGCCCGTCGCGTAAGTCGGTTAAGAATACGAGTGCGTAAACCAGTCCAACCCCACGCGGCAATCGCTCCGGCGGTGATATACAACACGCTGAAGAGGCCCCCATACAAGACCAGCAACGGCCAGGTATTCGGAGTGGCCGTGTCGATCGCAGCAATGAGCATTGCAATCGGGATAACTGCTGCCAGCAACATGGGGAGCACCGTCTGGCGCAGAAAATCCCAGATGCTCAGCTTGATCAACCGAGCCGCCTGAAAGAACGAAAACAGGCCTCTCCAGAGGGTCGAAGACAGGGCAAAACCGGCGCACATGCCGGAAAATCCGAATTCGTGACTCAAGAGCACCCCCAACACCACGGCGGTTGCGCATTCGGCAATGCCAACAACGGCCAGCGAGCGATTACGCGCCATGCCGAAAATCGTATTGTACGCCATGCCGACCGAGAGCGGGATCAGTTCTCCACAAGCGAGGATCGTTAACGGAACCACTGCGCTGGCGAAATCGTCGGACTTAATCCAGAGCCGAATCAGGCTGTCCCCCAGCAGGACGAACAGAGTCAGGAAATACAATGCGCCCCCGGCGCAGAATTTTCCCGTCTCGATAAACAACTTTCGCTGCCGCTCCAAATCGTGATTGGCGTGCAGTTCGACGGCGTACGGAGTGACTGTGCCGATGCCTCCTGCCATCAGGGTGCCCGCCATGTTGACCAACCGGGAGGCCACCGAAAACGGCGCCACGAAGCCGAGTCCCAGCAGCATTTCAATTACGAAAGGGCTCATTTGCGTACGGGCCATGACACCCAGAGACATCAACATGTTCCAGAAGCCGAAGCTTCGCAGTTCTTTGTACGTGGACCAGTGGACATGTGCGAAGCTGGGACGGATCCGAGGCTCAATTTTGAATGCCAGGACGATTTTTGCGAGACCGACGGCTGTGGTGGTCACGATCGTCACGCAGGCCAGTCCCACCAGTCCCTGACCCATTCCAATCACGACCGCCGAACCGATTCCTCGAAATAAAGCGGCGGGGATGTCCACCATATTGATTAAATCAAATCGCTGATGGCCCCAAAGGGTTGCGTCGAAGATGCGAGTGAACAGAAAAACGGCCAGTTGCAGGCCGACGATGATCATGGCCCCCTGAGTTTCAGGGATCAGTTCGCGTGGAAGTTTTTCGTTGCCCAGCCAAGGCAACATCAGTGTCAGCCCAGCCATTATCGCGATACAAATCGTCGAGATGATTGTCAGCGTGAAGGCCGCCGTATTGAGCGTATTGAGAATGCCCTGAATATCTCCCTGTGCCCGATAATGGGCGACATGTCGCCCTACCGAACTGCGTAGTCCGAAATCAAGAATTCCCAGGTAGCCAGTCAGCGAACCCAGCAGAATCCAGACGCCATACCTGTGGGCCCCGAGTGTATGGATCAAATACGGGGTCAGCAGGAGTGCGACCGAGATTTCAATCCCCGTGCCGGCCCAGTTCCAAATCGCGCTCCCCCAGTGTGAGGTTTTGGAGCGCTTCTCTGCGGGGACTGGCCGTTGGTCAGCCGGATTCTCGGAAGCTGTTGTGGTTGCAGAAGTCATGTTACCGCCATGATCAATTTGCCGAAGGACGAACTGGAGTTGACCAGATGCCAAACGG
>JAFEBR010000669.1 GCA_018242565.1 Planctomycetota bacterium
GAACTGCGTTCTGACAGAAGAACTCAGATGCCCTACGGATTTCGATTCGCCAACATCCCGTCCACAGCCTGGAACAAGCCATGCCGCCGCTCATTGAATATGAAGAGAGTACCGGTCTCGTTCGCGAAGTGTTTGATGACATTCGGGCGACGCGTCAGACCAATGAGATCAACAATTTCTGGAAAGCACTGGCCCAGCATCCCCCCACGCTGCAACAGACGTGGCAGAGCGTCAAAGCGGTCATGTCGGGCCCCGGGGAACTCGATCCGCTGGTGCGGGAATTGATTTACCTGGCAGTCAGCGTCACGAATGGCTGTGAATACTGCATGGCCTCGCATCAGGCGGGAGCCGTGGCCAAAGGGATGACCCCCGGCATGCTCGGCGAACTGCTGGGAATCGTCGGCGTGGCGAATATGACAAACCGCCTCGCGAATGGCTTTCACGTCCCCATCGACGACAAATTCAAACAGGCCTGATGCCGAGGGACATGGCCAGCAGCCCATCAGGCTTGATCGCGTGGCGGCAAGGCACATTCCAGGATCTGATGCACGTCGTGCGATCGCGGGATCAAACGGGGATCGCGAGCCGTGCGGACCAGATGCTCGGCGAGTTCGCACGTCAGGCCGTTCACGAGGCCTTGCAGGCTGCGGTGATCGGCCAGATTCTGCAGTTCGTCGGGATCAGAGGCGAGATCGTACAGTTCCACCCACGGGCCGCGACGAATCAGCGAAGGGATATAGCCGTCTCGACGCCGACGCCGACCCGTACTGTAAATGAACTTCCAGCGGTCAGTGCGAATCGCCGCCTCTTCGTTGTCGGCGTATTCCACGTAGATGCGTTCCCGATGCTGGGTGGCCGTGCCTTGCAGCACGGCGGCAAACGACTCGCTTTGCAGGTTCTCGGGCCGTGGAACTCCGGCCAGTTCCAGAATGGTCGGAACCAGATCATGCAGACTCACCAGGGCTGATGTACTGCGTCCCGGCAACCGGCCCCCGGGCAAACGCATCAATAAAGCGGTGCGAATCGCCGGGTCAAAGCAGCAGTGCTTCTCGAAGCGACCGTGCTGCCCCAGCAGATAGCCATGGTCACTGGTGAAGATCACCAATGTGTCGGGCAATGCGGGTGAACGATCGAGCGCGTCGAGCACAATGCCCATATTGCGATCCATGAATTCCGTACAGGTGGCGTAGGACGCGACGATTCCCTGCTTGTCAGCCTCGGTCAGGCTCTGAAAAACCTCGGGCAGGCGGTCGCGATCGGCCGGAGTGACCTCAGGCACATGAAACGAGCGGGGATCGTATCGTCCTTGAAACTCGATCGGGAAATGAAACGGCGAATGCGTCTCGCGAAACCCGACGTGCATGAAGAAGGGGCGCTGGGGGGGATTCGCCAGATACCCGGCGGCCTGCGTGGCGAGATACGTACCGAACATTTCGGCATCGAACGCCGTGTAAGGCAGGCCGGCGCTGTTGAGCCAAACCTGGGGAGGATCGCGGAACGGACGCCAGGTTCCCAGCGTTTGCTTGTCGCGCGGGAGCGGTTGGAGCCCCTGCTGATCCAGGCACGCCTGGTATTCAGTCCAGTCGCGACAGACATCAAATTCGTGTCGCCGGGCCGCGTAAAAGTGGGTCTTGCCAAACGCCGCAATTTCGTAACCCTGGTTCCGCAGCAGAACGGGCAACGTGACTTCGTCGGCGGGCAATGGCGTACGCGACATCGTGACCCCGATGCTGCGGGGGTATCGGCCGGTCCAGAACGATTGCCGTGACGGAGTGGACAACGGTGCTGTGGCAAACGCCCGGTCAAACCGCAAGCCCTGCGAAGCGAGGCGATCGAGATGTGGTGTGGCGACCTGACGATTGCCATATGCACCACAGACATCGGGCGTGAAATCGTCGGAACAGATCCAGACGATATTGAGAGGCGCGGCGGATGTGCTGTTTGTGGCATGCGGTGTCTCGCTCGCGCCGGCAGGGCCGGGCGCTGTGGAGGACTCGGAAGCTGGGTCCATGTCGCCCGCCTTTCAGTCAAAAGATGCCTCGGCAACCAAGTTGTAGCCCGTGATCAAGGCTGCCGCACAAACCAGCTTTTCACCTGATCATCGGTTTTGCAAAACTTCAGCAGCAACTCGGCCACTTTGCGTTGCCCCGCTTCGCTGGGATGGGTCCCGTCGGCGGCAAAGTCGTCGCGGTTCCAGACCAAGCCATCGGATTGCCGGGGTTCGGCACCATCGCCCCACAGATAGGTACCCCACAACAGCAAAGGTGCTTTCACGGCGTCAGCGCCGTGTTTGTAATTCAGTTCACGATCGCCACGCTGTTGAGCCTGAATCAACCAGCGCACCACAAAGGCCCCTTCATAGGCATAAGGCTCGGGATTCAGCCCCGTCGTGGCATGGCCCGCGAAGATGCGACTTTCGAGATAGGCCAGACGCAAGTTCGGGAACCGCTCCCGTGCCTGTTGCAAAACGGCGGTCGTATCTTTCTGCAATGCCTTTCCATGTTGGGCCAGGTCGCCGGACGGACCGGGATTGGCCAGCTTGATCCAGACCACTTGCACCTGGGCCGGAGTCACCTGCTCGCGTGCCAAACGCTGTTCAGCCACGGTCCAGGTCTGGCTCTGCGGATCGGCCCAACGCGACATCGGCTGACCTCCCTGGGCACAATCAACGATGGTCACCCGAGGCGATTTTTCGGGGTCGCGGTCAGCCAGCCGTTTGAACACCGAGAACTCCTGGGTCCAATTCGACATGCTGATTGAGATCAGCACGATTCGCCCGTCGCGGGCAGGTCGACCGTCGCGACCTCTGGGTACAATCTGGGCCGTTTCTTCACGGGCCGCGGTTCGAAGAGCTGGGGGAGGCTCGTTTTCCCCCTGTCCATACAGCCCGCCGTCTTCCCCCTGGTACGTGTCACGGGCAGACATTTCCGTCAAAGGCTTGAGACCGACCCGCTCCCCGGTCACCCGCCGGTCTGCGGTGCGGGTGGGGCGAGCGGGAACCGTGCCCCCCAACTGCAACTTTTTGAGGACAAACTGATTCTGTTCCCGTTCGACCGTAATCGTCACAGTGACGCCGGTCTTCAGGGCGGAGGCTTGGAGTCCCTCCGGCAGATCTCGCCCGGCTTCATCCAGGACCTGGAGATGGCGATCGGCCGTGAGATGGCGGTCTTGTCCACCGGCGAAGACCACGATGAGTCGCCGTTCGGGGTCGATCTTTTTGATGGTTCCGACCGCCTCGAGCGCCAGAACTGCACGTGCGTCTGCCAAAAGACAACCGCACGTGGCCAGCAGCACCAGCAGGACACGCAGCATGGCGGATCTCCAGTTGGATTGTTCACTGTAATATTCTGGCGGACACGCGCCACGGACGAGCGAGGGGTCTTAACCGCGCGACGGTAACATCCGATGGAACTTCAGGTTGGGTGGCATCGCGCCACCGTCTACGACACGGGTTCACCGCACATTCGCCCGCTGGCATCTTACACGCCAGGGTGGCCGACAGCAGTGTTACAACATCCGTTCGCCGGAGTCGCCCCCCATTGGCGGGTTGATCTGCCACCCCGATATTCCGAGATTCCTTCTCAGCAAACCCAGATTCCTGACAATTGGGCCGGCTCACTCGGGGTCGGTGTGCCGCCCCGGACTGGTGATCGCTCGGCTTGTCAGACAATTCCCTCGGGTCTTCGGTGAAAGCCCCAGTGAAAGGCTCGGTGAAACCGAAACACCCATCCACTTGCAAAGAAAGGCAATCTGCGCAACCCAGGAAAGCCAGACTGCAGATCCAAACGCGTCGATTTGGCAGAATTTACCGGTAATTCCGTCTTTCAGGGATGTAAGGGTTGTACCGGAAGTCCGGTCTATGCCGATTTTATGAGGTAAGTGTGCCTGTGACAGCGGCACAGGGAGGCAATGTTTCAATTTTTGGATCTGCGAACATGGTTCGGTTCAGCCAAAAACTCACGGCGTTGCTGACAGCGACAGCGATCGGGCTGTCGGGCTGCAGTCTGGAGAAACGCAACGCCCTGATCAGCGATCAGGTCCAGAGTTCATCCGTCTACGATTCCACCAGCCTGCAACTCGAAGAGGCGCGGGTGGGGAGCGAGGACCCGTTCGGAGTCACCGGGACCGCCGCCCCGATGGTGATCAGTGACGAACAGGATGATGCCCGCCAGTATCGTGACCTGCCTCTCGAAGAAGCGATTCAAACGGCTTTGGCCAATTCCCGAATGCTCCGCGACCTCGGCGGAGTGGCCCTGAGAAACCCGGCCGGGGCCCGCACGATCCACGACCCCGCCATCACCGAAACGGACCCTCGCTTCGGTGTGGAATCGACCTTGTCGGACTTTGATACCAACCTCGTCGGCAGTGCGTATTTCCAGAACAACAACCGTCTGCTCAACAACGTCTTCTTCGGCGGTGGTACCCGCTTCCTGACCCAGGATGCTTCGGTCTACCAGGTCGGCCTCAACAAGACGACGGCGATCGGTTCACAGCTCAGTTTGACCAACAACACGGCCTACGACTCGAACAACGCCCCGGGTAACCAATACTACAGTTCGTGGAATACGAACATCGAGGCGCAGATCAAACAGCCGTTGCTCGCCAAAGCGGGCGTCGACTACAACCGCGTCTTCGGTAC
Organism: Planctomycetota bacterium; assembly: GCA_018242565.1. Taxonomy (GTDB): domain Bacteria; phylum Planctomycetota; class Planctomycetia; order Planctomycetales; family Planctomycetaceae; genus JACQFH01. The sequence goes on from JAFEBR010000669.1 coordinate 4,640, forward strand.
CAAAGGTATTCCCGGGTTGCCGCAGGGGGTACTGATCGCCCGCATCAACACCGATGCCAGCCTGGCCGACTTTGAAGTCGGCGTGCGGAACTTCGTCAGCGACGTAGAAAACGCCTACTGGGATCTGTATTTCGCCTACCGCGAACTCGACGCCAAAGTCGTCGCCCGCGATTCGGCCCTGAAAGCCTGGCAGACCGTGAAGGCGATGCGCGAATCGGGCCAGACGGGTGGCGACGCCCAGAAAGAGGCCCAGGCCCGCGAACAACACTTCCGTCTGCAGGAAGAAGTTCAGAATGCCCTCGTCGGCCGGCAAATCGAAGGGACACGTACCTTCAGTGGCTCATCGGGGGGCACATTCCGCGGCACAGGCGGGGTTTTCGTCTGCGAACGCCGTCTGCGGCAGATGATGGGCATGCCGATCACCGATGGCAACTTGCTGCGTCCCAGTGACGAACCCAAACTCGGGCAGGCCGCCTTCGACTGGGATGTCTGTCTGGCCGAGGCTCTCTCGCGACGCCCCGAACTGCGAAAGCAGAAGTGGACGATCAAGAACCGCGAGATGCAGTTGCTGGCCTCGCGAAATCTGCTGCTGCCGCAATTGGATGCGTCGGGTCTATACC
>JAFEBR010000670.1 GCA_018242565.1 Planctomycetota bacterium
CCCGGCCAGAGTGAGGCGAAAATGGTCGCCGTGACTGCGGCGTAGAGCACCGATTCGATGATATGGCCGACGACGCGCACGCGGAACCAGATCGAGTGTTGAATGATGCCCGACAAAAAGGTCAACAGAGCCGCCGTCGAAAACAGTCGAAAAACTTCCAGAAACTTCGCCCCGGGCTGAAAGGCAATCGTGCCCAGGTAGCCCAGCAGGGTGGAAACGACCAGAAAATAAAGGAACGTCAGGCCCAGGTTTTTGCCCATGTTGGTGACAGGCAGGACGGTCAGGCATCCCCGTGGACCGGCTGCATACTTCTTTTGAAATTCCTCAGACCTGGCTTCGGCGTGCGAACTGCACCCGGGAAACATGTAGTTGCCCGGTGTGAGTTCGCATTGGGCCGCTCCGGCCAGGAAAGCATCCTCTTTGTCGAGCTTTTTCCAGTCGTGTTTGTGCAATTCCAGAATCATCCACGACAGAAAGCTGGTGAAGAACAGCGCGATGGCCGACAAGACTATAGGCAGCGCCAACGAAAGCAACATGACGGTTCTCCTGCGAAGATTTCCTGAAAAGCGAGCGGGCCCCCGGCGACAGCCGCACTGGAACACCTCGGGTGTCGCTGAGAGCGCAATGTAACCAGAAGTTCTGCGAGGCCGGTCACCCGTAGATCCAGCGTGGCGGAACGTGCCGGTCGGTATCGTAACATGCGACGAACCTCCCCGAAATGACCGGCTCTGGGAAGACTGCCAAACTGGTGGCTGCAGACCTGGTCGCGAATTTGACGGCCGCTCAAATGCCCCGTACACTCCCGGAAGGAGAAAACTCAAAAACCAGCCAATGAGCCACAGGAGGGCGACATGTACCGGGCAATCTTAATTTCAGCGTCGCTCTGGTTCGCGTGGGGTGTCATCTCCGGTGACGAGGCCATCGCCGCCGATGCCAAAGATGTGTTCGAACCGCGGGTGTTCAAAAATGCGGGGGGCGAGACGCTCCCGTATCGATTGTTGAAGCCTCGGGCGTATGACGAAAAACAGCGGTATCCTCTGGTTTTGTTTTTCCACGGCGCTGGCGAACGGGGGACGGATAACACCCGCCAACTGGTGCATGGCATGAATGATTTCGCCCGCGACGAAAACCGGGAAAAGTATCCCTGTTTCGTCGTGGCACCGCAGTGTCCGGAAGGCAAACGCTGGGTCGAAGTTGATTGGGCGGCCGACAAACATGAGTTTCAGCCCACTCCCTCCGTGACCTTGAAACTGGTCGAAGAATTACTGGCGGCCCTGGAGCAGGAGTTCCGCATCGATCCGGCCCGGTTGTACGTGACCGGTCTGTCGATGGGAGGCTATGCCACCTGGGACGTGGTGACCCGCCACCCGAAGAAGTTTGCGGCTGCCGCTCCCATTTGCGGCGGTGGAGACGAACAGCAGGCGGCGAAGTTGGTCGATACGCCGATCTGGGCCTTTCACGGCAGCCAGGATACGGTCGTCAAGCCGGCGCGGTCGCGAAATATGATCGAAGCCATCAAGCAAGCTCAGGGGAAACCGGTGTATACGGAATACGCCGGCGTCGGACACGACTCGTGGGGACGGGCTTATCAAGATCCTCAGCTGCTGGCGTGGATGTTTGCCCAACAGCGCAAGAACTGATCGACTGTTGTTTCAGAAAGAGATTGCTGTATGCCTGTTTCGATGGTGTTGACATTGCCCAAGCTGCCGTCGCGCCCGGACGACAGTCACAAAGGATCGTTTGGGAATGCGCTGATTGTAGCTGGTAGCCGTGGCATGAGCGGTGCGGCGGTCCTCGCGGGTTTAGGCGCCTTGCGTGGCGGAGCAGGGCTCACCACGCTGGCAATTCCCGTGGGCGTACAGTCGATCGTCGCGGGATACGAGCCTTCGTATCTCACGGTGGGCTTGCCCGAAGACGCGTCCGGTCGCATTGCACTGGCCGCCTCGACTGAAATTTTCGAGCGTGCCCAACAGGCTACGGCTGTGGCCATTGGTCCGGGCTGGGGGAAATCGGGCGAGCTGGTGGAGCTGGCCCGTGTGTTGTACACCCAACTCGATAAGCCTCTGATTGTTGATGCCGATGCCCTCAACGCGCTGGCCTCATTGCCCGAGGGCTTGCCTGCCACTCCTCCGGCACCCCGCATTTTGACCCCTCATCCCGGCGAATTCTCGCGACTGACGGGCCGGGACACTGCCGAAATCCAGGCAGATCGCGAATCGCTCGCAGCGGCCTTTGCCAGTGAACACAATCTGGTGGTCGTGCTGAAAGGCCAGGGAACAGTCATCACCGACGGACAGCAGGCGGCGATCAATACCACCGGCAACAGCGGGATGGCCACGGGGGGAACCGGTGACGTCCTGACGGGTTTGGTCGTGGCGTTACTGGCCCAGGGGGTGACTCCGTTTGACGCAGCACATCTGTCCGTCCATGTGCATGGCCTGGCGGGTGATCTGGCCGCAACCGAATTGGGCAAGCCGGGCATGACAGCCTCGGACCTGCCAACCTACCTGGGGCGGGCTTGGCGACATCTGGGGTCGGGATAATCGCCTGCTGGTGGCATTCGGCACGAAGTTGCGCTGAGCGTGCTGGCGGTGCAGTCGCATGAACTGAATGTTATTGCGAACTTCGCAGGTGCGCCACAACAATTTTGATGTCGTCGTAAGTCACCGCGCCGTCCAACGCCTCAAAAATGGGTCGAAGTGTTTCGGTGCCGATGGTCTCTGCGACTTTGGTGACGCGTCGGCACGTATCCTCCGCCACCCATTTCTGAACCGAAGACTGGGGTTCCTCCAGCAGAAAACTGCACAGGTACTGCAGCACAGTGGCCCGCGCCCGGTCTGTTTGTTTCATGACCTTCTCGATGGTGGCTCCCTGGCGAAATAAGCTATAAGCAGTAGCTTTCGTGCCAGAGATGGACGCTGGGCTGGCAGGTCCCGAGCTCGATTTGAGGGCCGCCGGTTGGTCGCGAGTGAGTTGACGCGCGCGACAGTGCTCATCGAGGGCGGCGAGGAAGGCCGGCCCAAAATCGCGAAGTTTGGACTCGCCGACCCCGTAAATGCTGGCCAGGCTTTCAACCGAGGCCGGTCGCACCCGGGCCAGTTCGCGCAGTGTCGCGTCGTTGAACACCAGGTACGGCGGGACACGGCGCAATTCGGCCTGCTGCAGACGCACGGCCGTCAGATGTTCGAACAATTCGCGGTCAACGCCCTCCCACGAGGCCGATGCGGCCTCGGATGACCGCCGGGTGCGGGGGCGGGAACTGTCGGCCTGATTGCCCGTGCCGGCCGCAACCGTCTGGTGCAGGGTGACTTGCAATTGGCCGCGCATCACGGCCCACGAAGCCGGGTTGAGTTTCAGCACACGAAATTCCGAAGTGGTCTGAGTTAAAAGCCCTTGTCCGATCAGTTGACTGATCCAGTCGGTGAGTTCCCGTTGTGAATGCGCTTTCAGGATGCCATACGTGCTGAGTTCGTTGTGTCCCCGCTCGCGAATCGCCGCCAGGTTGGCACCGCGCAGCACCGCCGTTACATGGGTCACGCCGAAATTCTCGTGCACCCGGTACACACACGACAGAATCTTCTGGGCGATCGTGGTGGATTCGGGAACCCGTTCGTTGTTTCCCAGGCAGAGGTCACAGGCCCCGCAATTGTCGGCGTCGTAGGTTTGACCGAAGTATTCAACTAAAGAACGATGTCGGCATTTCACGGGCCGGCAGAAGTTCTCCATGTCGGCCAGGTGCCTTCGTGCGCTTTCGAGGTATTCAGGATCGACCTCGGCTTCCGAGTCGGCGATCGACTTTTCGATGATGTACTGCCAGGTGGCCGTATCGGCGCCCGAGTATAAGAGCACGCATTCTGCTTCGAGTCCATCGCGGCCGGCACGCCCTGTTTCCTGCTGGTAGTGTTCGATCGACTTGGGCATGCCCGTGTGCAGTACGAAACGGATATTGGAGCGATTGATCCCCATGCCAAACGCCACGGTGGCCACGACCACCTGACATTTTTCCTGCATGAACTGATCTTGTGAGGCGACTCGATCGGCCTGGTCCATTCCGGCATGGTAGGGCAGCGCCTTGATGCGGCGCTGCTTGAGCCAGTCGGTCAATTCCTCGACATCTTTACGGCGAATGCAGTAAATGATCCCCGCTTCTCCCCGGTGCCGCTTGAGCACTTCCAGGATCTGCGTGTACTGGTCCGATCGTGGTTCTACGGTGTACGTCAGATTCGGTCGGTCAAAATAGCCCACCAGGATTTCTGGATTTTGCAGCCCCAGTTGTGCGGCGATATCGGCTCGGACCGGTTCAGTCGCAGTCGCGGTAAAGGCATGGATCGAAGCTTGTGGAAACAGCCGTTTCAGATCGCCTAGTTGGCGGTAGTCAGGGCGGAAGTCGTGTCCCCAGTGACTGATGCAATGAGCTTCGTCGATGGCAAATCGCTGCACGTTGATCTGCTTCAGCAGGGCCCGAAAGGAAGATGTCGCCATCCGTTCGGGAGAGGCAAACACGAGGCGGATTTTGCCGTCGGCGATCGACCGCTCGGCGGCACGCAGTTCATCGGGAGACTGCGAACTGTTGATTTGCACGGCCGGAACGCCACAGGCGCGTAGTCCATCGACCTGATCTTTCATCAAAGCGATCAGGGGCGAGATGACGACCGTCGTGTCGCCTCGCAAGACGGCGGGCGCCTGGTAACAGAGTGATTTGCCACCCCCCGTCGGCAGCACCAACAGGGAATCGCGCCCGGCCAGAAAGGTCTGCATGGCCGCCGCCTGCAGCGGACGCAGTTCATTGAAGCCCCAGTGCTGTTTGATCACGGCCCGAAGTTTGGCCGGTGTCGCGGGGCCGGATCCCACGGTGCTGCCGGAATTCACGACCATGCTGAGCTTCTATGAACAGTGGGGCGCGGGCCCCTGTCGAGTCGGGGGCCTCCAGGTCAAGTTTCATCAACAACGGCGACGGCCAGCGGTATGAGGCGAAAGTATCTTGCAGTCTCGTGCATCGACGATCGGGAGTTGCTTGCGGTTTACCAGGGACGGCCCATGTCCTGTCGCTCAAGTCCCACCGGAGAAGCGTGCCCGTTTCACGGACCACTGGCCCCGCAGGGCCAGCCTTCACTGTGGGAACGAAGAGCGGGTGATGAGGATCGAACTCACGACGACTGGCTTGGGAAGCCAGTGCTCTACCACTGAGCTACACCCGCATGTTGCCGACTCCTGAAACGCCAGACGTGGCCTGCTCGCTCAGGTCGTAAGCTCCAGCATTATTAACGATTTCGTCCGGGGGGTTCAAGCGGCCCGCTCTGAAAACTGAACGGGATCGTGGGTTCTCGGCAGGAAGTTTCGGATGAGTGCGGGGAAATCGTTAAATCTTGTGTTTCATACGAGGTTTGCCGATGATACGGCCTCAGAATTCCAGAAATATTTCCGGCACGGAACCGGTTTGGCTCGTACAATTTCGCATGGTTTCAAACGCGAGGGAATCCGAGTTGGCTGTCATGGACCGGTTTGTGCCTCCACCGGCCCCGGAATCGTATCGGACAATTGCCGTCATGCCGGCTTACAACGCCGGGGCCACCCTGCGGCGAACGGTGGGAGATATTCCGCCGGGCTCGGTTCACGAAGTCGTGCTGGTCGATGACTGCAGCCGTGATGACACGGTCGCCGTGGCCCGTGAGTTAGGCCTGACGGTCATTCAGCACGAGCGCAACACCGGCTACGGCGGAAATCAGAAAACGTGCTATCGCCGGGCGCTGGAGATGGGGGCCGATTTCATCGTCATGATTCACCCCGATTATCAATACGACAGTCGGTTGATTCCCGTGGCCGTTGAAATCCTCAGGCTGGGGATTTGCGATTGTGTGCTCGGCTCTCGGATTCGGAGTCGCTCCGAGACTCTCGCCGGGGGCATGCCAATATACAAATACATCTCGAACCGCGCCCTGACGATTGTCGAAAATATCGCCTTGGGGCAGAACCTGGGGGATTTCCACAGCGGCTTTCGCGCGTATTCGCGTAAAGTGTTGGAAACCCTCCCCTTCGAACGCAATTCCGATGATTTTGTGTTCGACAGCCAGTTTCTGGCTCAGGCGGTGGCGTTTGGATTCAAATTGGGAGACATTCCGGTCCCCGTCCGCTATTTTGCCGAAGCGTCGAGTATCAACTTCCGCCGCAGTCTGAAATATGGCCTGGCCACGCTGGGGGTGATGGCCCAGTTCTGGCTGCATCAATGGAAGATTCTGCGGTCACCCTTGTTCGCGCCGCGAACCGCGGCCGAGTCCAGGTTTCCGTCCCGAGGTGAAACATGATCGTTGGTGTGCCACGTGAGATTAAGCAAGATGAGTATCGCGTGGCCATGTTGCCCGTGGGGGTCGAAGAATTAACCCGGGCCGGGCACCAGGTGCTCGTCGAGCGGGGTGCCGGGCTGGGCAGCGGCATTTCTGACGAGGAATACCGCACGAACGGTGCTACGATCGTTGATTCGGCTGCCGAGGTGTTTGGCCAGGCGGGGCTGATCGTCAAAGTCAAAGAACCGCAACCGGCCGAGTTCCCGTTGCTGCGTCGAGGGCAGGTGCTGTTCACGTACCTGCACTTTGCCGCCAGCGAGTCGCTGACTCGCAGTGTGCTCGAGACCGGAGTCACCGCGGCAGCCTACGAGACTCTGCGAGGCAAAAAAGGGGATCTCCCCTGTCTCACTCCCATGAGCGAAGTGGCCGGCCGCATGAGCATCCAGGAAGGGGCGAAATTTCTGGAGCGCCCCCAGGAAGGCCGCGGCATTTTGCTGGGGGGTGTGCCTGGCGTACCTCCGGCCCATATCACGATTCTGGGTGGCGGTGTGGTGGGCAAGAACGCGGCGCGCATCGCCGCCGGATTTCAGGCCGATGTCAACATTCTCGATATCAGCGTGGACCGTCTGCGGTACCTCGATGACATCATGCCGGCCAACGTCAACACGCTCTACAGCGATCGACACAACGTGCGCGACCAGTTGACCCGGGCCGATCTGGTGATTGGCGCCGTGCTGATCGAGGGGGCCCGGGCGCCGCGGTTAGTCCGCGAAGACGACCTGAAATTGATGAAACCCGGGGCGGTTATCATCGACGTGGCGATCGACCAGGGGGGGTGTGTCGAGACGGCGCGGCCGACGACCCACTCCCGTCCGACCTATATTGTCCATGATGTCGTCCACTACTGCGTGACCAACATGCCCGGGGCAGTGGGACGGACCAGCACCTACGCCTTGTGCAACGTGACGTTTCCGTACGTCATGCAGATCGCCCAGCAGGGGATTCACGCGGCCGCGGCACTCGATCCGGGACTGGCCAATGCAGTCAACATGTACGACGGCCAACTGACCAATCGTGCAGTGGCTCAGACGTTTAATATTCCCTGTGCGACGTATGAACCCGCCGAGGCCGCTCGGCGCGGCTGATGGCACGTCGAGGGCTGGTCGTACCGGGTCTGAGACTTACTGGCCGTGACGATCTGGTCGAGCCCGAGACCCTGTTCAGCCGCCGTTTTCGTCGGGTGAATCGGGCTGCTCGGTTGGTGGAATTCGCCCCGTCGGATTAAACGGCGCGGAACGTATTTCCGGGTTGGGTTTTGCGACCAATTGTCTCGCAATTGACCTGCGGCCCGGGTATGATTTCCCCCATAAGAAACTCTGTCCTGGGGGCCATCCTGCCTTTGTTTTGCAAGGGCCCCCACCATTTATTGATTTCAGGAAGTTAGAGCGAAACGATCGTGGCAGCCGAAAAGTCTCAATCCCAGCCCAAAGTGAAAACCCAACTGCACCCGATGATCAATGGGGCCGACGTACTGGTCGAGGCCCTCGTACGTCAGGGTGTCGACACGGTATTCGCGTACCCGGGCGGGGCGAGCATGCCCATGCACCAGGCGCTGACGCACCAGTCCAGCCGAATTCGCACGATTCTGCCCCGCCACGAGCAGGGGGGGATTTTCGCGGCGGAAGGCTATTCCCGTACGACGGGCAAGGTCAGCGTCTGTATGGCCACCAGTGGACCGGGAGCCACTAACCTCGTGACGGGCCTGGCCGATGCCAAGATGGACAGCATCCCGCTCGTTGCCATTACCGGGCAAGTGGCCCGGCATTTCATCGGCACCGATGCCTTCCAGGAAACGCCCATTGTCGAAGTGTCGCGGGCCATCACCAAGCATCATTATCTGATCACCCGCTTCGAAGACATTCCTCGAGTCGTCAAAGAGGCGTTTTATGTGGCCCGTTCTGGACGACCCGGTCCGGTATTGATCGACTTCCCCAAAGACCTGCAGGTGCAGGAGTGTGCCGGGCATCCCGATTACGATCCCCCCATGCATTTGCCGGGATACCGTCCCGAGACGAAACCGGTGAACCCGGCGCAAGTGCGACAGGTGGTTGCGGCGATCAAGCGCGCGAAAAAGCCGATCCTCTACGTCGGGGGCGGGGCCATCAATTCCGACGCGGCGGCGGAACTCTACAAATTCGCCAAGAAGACCAATATCCCCGTGACGACCACGCTGATGGGAATTGGCGCGTTCCCGGGCAACGACCCGCAGTCGCTGCACATGCTGGGCATGCATGGCACCGTGTATTCGAACTTCGCCGTCAATGCGGCTGACTTGTTGCTGGCGTTTGGTGTGCGGTTCGATGATCGCGTGACCGGCAAAGTTTCGGAATTCGCCACGCATGGCAAGATTGTGCATGTCGACAGCGACCCCTCCGAAATTCATAAGAACAAGACCGCTCACATTCCGATCATTGCCGACCTGCAGGAAGTGCTGGCTGCCTTGAATGCGGAAATCAAGACAGACGATATTCCCGATCTCCGGGAGTGGTGGGTCGAGATCGACAGTTGGCGGAAACAGCATCCCCTGTCGTACAAGGATCCCGGCGAAGATCTGATCATTCCGCAATATGCCATTGAAGAACTGCAGCGGCAGACGGCGAATCTCGATCCGTTTATCGCGGTCGGGGTGGGACAGCACCAGATGTGGGCGGCTCAGTTCTACAAGTTCAATAAGCCGCGGCGGTGGATGAGCAGTTCTGGTCTGGGGTCCATGGGCTTTGGTTTGCCAGCGGCCATGGGGGCTCAGGCGGCCAACCCCGGCAGTCTGTGCATCGACATCGATGGCGATGGTTCGTTCCAGATGAACATTCAGGAATTGGCGACGCTCAAGTGTGAAAAGCTGCCTGTGAAGATTTTCCTGCTCAACAACCAGCACCTCGGGATGGTGATGCAGTGGGAAGATCGCTTCCATAAGAGCAATCGTGCGCACACCTATCTGGGGCCCATTGATCATCCGGAAGCGATTGGTAAAGGAACGGCCCGCGTGCTGTCCGAGACCTATCCGAACTTCGTCAAGATTGCCGAAGGGTACGGCATTCAGGCCCGCCAGGTCCGCAGTCGCCGCGAGTTTCCGCAGGCGCTGGCCGAAATGTTGTCGGCTCCGGGACCGTACCTGCTCGACATCGTGTGTCCGTATCAGGAACACGTGCTGCCGATGATTCCGGGGGGTAAGACGGTCAAAGAGATCATTTTCGAATGAGTGTCCCTCATGCATCCGCTGGCCGTCTTACGGTACTGTCGTGAGGTTCTCTCCGAGCGACAGCGCCGTGATTCGTGGCAGGGGTGGTATTGGGGCCTGCGTCGAAAAATTGTGAACTACCTGATCGCCGGACTGGAGCGCGATCTGGCCGGCGATCAAATTCCCGAATTGACCGTTGCTGAACGCGACCTGCTGCGCGAGTCACACCCGCTGCTCAGTTTGCGGGCGGGCCCCGGGACTGAGTTCCGGGGCAGTGAGCCCGAGTGGCTGGCCGAACTCCGCGTGCGCGTCCAGCGCTACGTCGATTCCTGCAAGCGAATCGGTTGACTCGTTGCCCTACGGCCCTTCGCGGGCATGCTGAAGATCGAAGGCGGCACGCCAAGTGCACGCTCTCGGTTTATGGTGTCTTTGCACCGACAGATGCAACATCGTCTCGCCCCGCTTAGAATTTCGTATCGGTGCAGAGGTTGTCTTCTCTTGGAACCGTAGCGGAATGCCTCGTCGCGCGGGAAAGGATCTGGCGTGCCTTATTCTCGACGAATGACCGTTGTGTCGCGTCTGGCGTATTCGGGTTGTCTGGTGCTCGCCGGGTTGGGGGCGACTGATTCGGCACACCTGGCACGTGCGCAGGGGTACGCTCCGGCTGATGCGGTCCGAAAGATGACCGTCCCCGACGGACTCGAAGTGACACTCTTCGCGTCCGAGCCTGAAGTCCGTCAGCCGATTTTCTGCAAATGCGACGATCGGGGCCGGTTGTGGACGATTCAGTATCTGCAATATCCCAACCCGGCCGGTCTGAAGCGGGTCAAAGTCGATCGCTTTTCGCGGACCGTTTATGACCGCAAGCCGGAACCGCCGCCGGCCGGTCCGCGCGGTGCTGACCGCATCACGATTTTGGAAGATACCGACGGCGATGGCCGGGCCGATCACATAAAAGACTTCGTATCCGGACTGAACCTCTGCACGGGCGTGGAATTCGGGTATGGGGGCGTGTTTGTCATCCAGGCGCCCTACCTGCTGTTTTATCCTGATCGCGATGCCGACGACGTGCCCGATTCCGATCCTGAAGTCCTGCTCGACGGATTCGGATTGGAAGATGCCCAGTCCCTGGCGAATCATCTGACCTGGGGGCCCGATGGCTGGCTGTACGGCCTCAATGGCAGCACGACAACCTGCCGGATCCGGGGCATTGAGTTCCAGCAGGGGGTCTGGCGTTACCACCCGGTGTCCCGCGAGTTCGAATTATTTTGCGAGGGGGGTGGGAACGTCTTC
>JAFEBR010000671.1 GCA_018242565.1 Planctomycetota bacterium
AACCCAACCTGCTCCAGCCGCGCCAAAACAAACTGATCGATCGGATTCCGTACGAGGTGCGTCCCAACGACACTCGGCAGCTTCGGCGATTTTGGCGGAATGAAAGCCCAATGCTTCTGCCACACGGCCCCTTGATTGATCCAGTCACGAATCAGGTTGATCTGCGCCGGGGTCAGTTGCTTACCAGAACTCTGCGGGGGCATGCGCTCTTCAGCTTCGGTCGTGATCAGCCGCAGAAACATTTCGCTCTGGTCGGCGTGCCCAGAGACCACCGCCCGGCGGCCCCCCAGATCGACCGTGGCACCAGCTTCTGTATCGAGCCGCAATCCGGCCTTTCGCTGCACGCTGTCGGGACCATGACACTGATAGCAGTTGTCGGACAGAATCGGTCGAATGTCGCGATTGAATTCAATCGGCCCCGTCGGACGGGGTGGATCGGCAGCCCACACCGCACAGGACTGGCCGAGCACAGCGCAGCCTGTCAGGAAAGCCAGGATCAGGCCGAGTTGATGACCAGTTCTGAATTCGTGCAGAGGCTTCATCAGTCAGACCAATCGTCAATTCCGTGTTGTTCGAGCGAGATCAGCACCGGCGGCGCGGCCCCGCCAGGGCCAGGCCACTGCCTCGATTCTATCGTCTGCCCGGGACGACAGATACCGTACCTGAGGTGCGTTTAGTCGGGAAACCGGGATCACAAACACCGCTGCTCACAGGCTCTGAATGCCCTTGGTCAAACCGCTCAGACGGACTAGAATCCGGCCTTTGACCAATGGTTTTGAACCTTCGACTGCAGGACACTCGCTGTGCGCATCGCTTATCTGGACTGTTCCACCGGCATCAGCGGCGACATGACCGTGGCCGCACTGATTGACGCCGGGGTCGATCCAGCCTTGCTGGCCAGGGCCGTCGAATCGCTCGGGATCCAGGGTGTTCGGCTGTTACACAAAACCGTAATGCGCTGCGCGTTTCGGGCCGTCCACATCACCGTCGAACACCCCGAACAGCACGCCCACCGCCACTTGAGCGACATTGTTGGGCTGATCGAGAATGCCACCGCCCTGACCCCGCGGCAAAAGGAAAAAGCCCTGCAGATTTTCGGCCATGTGGCGGCGGCCGAAGCCAAAGTTCACGGCACCACCGTCGACAAGATCCATTTCCACGAGGTGGGTGCCGTCGATTCGATTGTGGACATCGTCGCGGCGACCGTGGGATTTGATTTGTTAGGTGTCGACCAGGTCGTCTCGAGTCCGGTCCCCACCGGCCGCGGCCAGGTGCGCATTGCCCACGGTGTGTGTGCCGTGCCCACGCCCGGCACCGCCGAACTGCTGGTGGGGGTGCCGCTGGTCGATGTCCCGGTCAATTTTGAACTGACCACCCCGACCGGTGCGGCCATTCTGAAAACATTCGTGAGTCGATTTGGCCCGTTGCCCGCTCTCACAATCGAACGAGTGGGGTACGGAGCCGGGACCAAGGATTTCACCGATCGGGCCAACGTATTGCGATTGATCGTAGGCCAGACGACCGACATCGGCGAAACGGCTGACCAGGTGCTCATGCTGGAAACAAATCTGGACGACGTGTCGGGAGAAGTGATCGGTTATACCCGGCAGAAACTCCTGGCGGCGGGGGCCCTCGATGTCTACTCGACCCCCATCCAGATGAAGAAAGAGCGCCCCGCCGTGTTGTTGTCAGTGTTGTGTGAACCACACCAGCGAGAGCGGTTGGAAGCCATCCTCTTTGCCGAAACGGGGACCTTTGGCATTCGCCGGCATCTCGTCGATCGCACCAAGCGTCAGCGCACGGCGTGTGAAGTGCAGACCCCCTGGGGTCCGGTCGCAGGCAAAATCGGCCAACATGGCGAGAGTGTCGTCTTCACGGCAGAATTCGAAGCCTGTGCCCGGATCGCGGCACAATACGCCGTCCCCCTGCGCGACGTCTACCGGGCCGCGGAGCAGGCTTTTGCGAGCCACGCCTGTGAGCGATTGCCGTCGCCCGCCAGTGAGGCGGATCCACTGGCGGCCGCGCGCGCCAGCCACGATCACAGCCACGATCACAGCCACGATCAAGATTCTGCGCAGGATCAAGGACATGATCATGCGCATGACGTGCCGCCACCTCCGCCGCATGATCATGGGCACGATCACGATCACCACCACTGACCGAATTTGACCACAGGCAGGATGCCGTATGGACTTCTTGGAAATCACCCGGGGCGAAGCCTGGGTTGCGACCGGACTATCGCTGCTGGCGGTCACGTTCCTGTGGCGCCAAGCCCGTCAACGAACCATCACACAGCGAGACTCCACACAGCAACGACATCCCGCACGCCACACCGTCGTCGTCGCAACGGGTGCTGTCGACCACGCAAGCAACAGGGCCCCGACCGACGCGGGCGAACCGCGGATTCTGTCCCTCACGCGCGACGTCGAGTCGCGCACCACAGCCCAGATTCATCGACTCGACCAATTGATCGCCGAGGCCGATCGAGAGATACTGCGCTTGGAGCAAGTCCTCGCAGAATCCCGGCAAGTGCTCGGAATGTCAGGAAATCCCCGCCGTCCCGACGCAGCCATTCACGAGCAACGGCGCGACGCGGCGTGATCTCGTCTCGAAATCGGTTTTGACTCAGGCCGACGCGACCGATTCTGCCGCCGGACTGACTGCACCACCCACCAATTCCTCAATGGGGCCCGCATCAGCCAGAGCGATTTCGGTACCACTGGGCATGGTCAAACGCGCGGTCAGATCAACCCCCAGGGAATGCAACACGGTGGCAGCCAATTCCGCCGGGGAAACGGGCCGCTCGGCGGGGAACATCCCGCGGGCATCGCTCGCGCCCACCACCTGCCCGCCCGGAATGCCTCCGCCCGCCACGAGTGCCGACCAGACGTTCGTCCAGTGATCGCGCCCCCCGTTCGCATTAATGCGCGGCGTACGCCCGAATTCGCCCGTCGCGACGACCAGCGTGTCTTCGAGCAAGCCGCGATTTTCCAGGTCATCGAGCAGCGCGCTGACAACACGATCAAAATCTGGACACAGAATGTTTCGATAATCGGCCAGGGTGGCCGGGGCAAACTCAGGATTGGCGTGGCAATCCCAGGTGATCCGCTCCGGGAGACTATCGAACATGTTGACCGTGACGAATCGCGTCCCCTGCTCCACCATCCGGCGGGCGGCCAGACACCAGTGCGCAAAATCACTGTCACCGTAGTCACGCCGATGAGATTCGGGTTCCGCACTCCAGTTCGCGGCAGCACCGGCGCGGGTCACAGGAGCCGCCACGGCCGACTCGGCCGCGTCGGCAATGATCGCCTGCCAGGGTTCAAAATCGACCCCCAGTTCGCCCGATCGCTGCCCCTGCCACATGTTGACGCCAGTATCTCCCAGCACATTGGGCAGGACGGCATAAGCCGGCATGTCGTTGGCGGAACCCAGCAATCGCGCCACCATCGACCCCACGCTGGGTGGCAGAATGCTTCCCGAGGCCAAACGCCCCGACAGCAGCAGTTGCTGGCTCGTTTCATGCAACGGCGCCGCATCGTGCGTCAGCGATCGGATCACGCTGAATTTGTCGGCGCGCTGCGCCAACAGCGGCAGCGTGTCGGCGAAATGCACTCCCGGCACGGCCGTAGGAATCGCCTTGAACGGGCCCCGATATTCAGCCGGCGCGGCCGGCTTCGGGTCGAACGTTTCCAGGTGGCTCGCGCCCCCTGTCATCATGATGAAAATGCATCGCCGCATTCCCTTGCCATCCGCTTCTGCGCGTGCACGTTGCTCGGCGGCCGTCAGGCCTAACACTCCCAGCCCACCGAACCGGAGAAAATCACGACGGGAGACGCCCCCCGACCGCTGCTCAAGTTCCGACGCAACCGCTACCATGTCACAGGCCCCCCTGTGGGAAATTTACGGCAAGGATCTGCCAATTGCAATTCGAGTAGAACCCGTACAGTTTACCACGACCAATCGGCAAGGTGAAGATGCGCGGCCGACAGTCGCAAAATGACCGCAACCAGGCGTCGTTGTAATTCGGCGAACCGCCCGATGCGAAATCACGATTTCGATTCCTGCAGTCGCAACATGCCTGACGGGTGTCCCGATTGTACAGAAACACCGATTCGGACTTCAGTCTGACACACAGCCCGGCGACAGACTTGGCCTGACTGACCAGAAACCGTTTCCTGCCAACCGCTTGCGTCCAATTCGCCTCTCCCCCGCCCTGGATTCGGGAGACGGCCAGAGCAGCCTGAATGACGCATCCCATATTCAGCCATGGACTCCAACAGCCCCCGACGGCAGGCCTCAAAACGCAAGCTCCGGTCCCCACAAAGGCAGGTCTCGCGCCAAACTACCGCTTTCTGCGACCCGAGGTTATTGTACTGAATTCTCAAATTTTTCCGTTCGCGTTCGAAAGCAGTCGACATGAAAGTTCTTGTGGTTGGCCAGGGGGGGCGTGAACATGCGCTCGTCTGGAAGTTGTCTCAGTCCCCTTCGGTTTCCAAAGTGTTTTGTGCTCCGGGCAACGCCGGAACTGCTGTCGACGGCGTAAATGTCGATATCGCTGCGACCGACATCGACGGTTTGATTAAGTTCGCCAAGGCGGAGTCCATCGACCTGACCGTAGTCGGTCCAGAAGCCCCGCTGGTCGTGGGCATCGTCGATCGGTTTCTTGAAGCCGGCCTGCGCGTCTTCGGCCCGTCCAGGCTGGCAGCCGAACTCGAAGGCAGTAAGGTCTTTGCCAAGGAATTGCTGCGCCAGTCGACCATTCCCACCGCGGAAGCCCAGGTCTTCAACGACGCCGAAGCCGCCGAAGCCTATGTCGCCGACCGCGAAGAGATTTCACTGGTCATCAAGGCAGACGGACTGGCTGCGGGCAAAGGCGTGACCGTCTGCACCAATAAGGCCATGGCGTTTGAAGCGATTCGCCGCATCATGCGCGTCAAGGAATTCGGTGAAGCCGGGAAGCGGATCATAATCGAAGAAAAACTCGATGGCGAAGAAGCCAGCATCCTCGCCTTGACCGACGGCAGCACAATCGTGCCCCTGGAAACCGCCCAGGACCACAAGGCGGCCTTCGATGACGACCAGGGCCCGAACACCGGTGGGATGGGTGCCTACAGCCCCGCACCGCTGATCACCCCTGCCATGATGGACCAGATCATCGGCCAGATTTTGGTGCCCACCATCCACGGCATGAAGAAGCGGAATCGCCCCTTCAAAGGCGTGCTGTACGCCGGGTTGATGATCACTAATCAGGGTCCGAAAGTTCTGGAATTCAACACCCGTTTCGGCGACCCCGAAGCGCAGCCGTTGTTGATTCGACTCAAGTCTGACCTGGCGAAACTGCTGGTGGCGATCGCCGACGGAAAATTGGACCAGGTCCCGCCGCTGGAGTGGGATCCGCGACCGGCCGTCTGCGTGGTGATGGCCTCGGCTGGTTATCCAGGCGAGTACCAGAAGGGGGCTCCAATCCGCGGACTCGAAGAGGCTGACAAGATTCCGGGGGTCAAAGTTTTCCACGCAGGAACCGAGCTGAAGAACGGACAGGCCGTGACCAACGGAGGCCGCGTGCTGGGCGTGACCGCCATTGGCGACAATATCGTCGAAGCCAAGTTGCGAGCCTACCAGGCCGTGAAATGCATTCGCTGGGACGGCGCCTGGTGCCGTCACGACATTTCCGACAAGGCCCGCAAGTACGGCGACAGCACGTCGCCAGCCTGAATCGACAGCCTGCGGGATCAATAACCGGGCTGCTGTGGGACGCGACCTTGCAATGTCGCGCCCCACATGGCAGTGCCTCTACATCCACTGCCCAGGCCCATCGGTTTCAAACTGTCCCG
>JAFEBR010000672.1 GCA_018242565.1 Planctomycetota bacterium
CAAAAAGAATTCGGAATCGCGCGAGTCAAACGAACGCAACCCCTTCGGGACGACTCGGGGGAGTTTCTCAGCCGGAGAGGCCCCGGTCGCTACGAGAGCCCCGCGATTTGGTTTCGAGCGAATGCGATCTGATCTGCGTTGAGTATCGCGTTGCCATTTGGCCAGGTCTTCGGAAAAATCGCGAGCCGTCGCATATCTGCGTGCCACCCGTTTTTCAAGACACTTCACACAAATCCGCTGCAACTCTTCGGGAATTGCGGGGTTCAATTGGCGCGGCGGTCGGGGCTCTCGGAGTTTTATTTGTTCGATTATCTGTTCCGTAGAACCCACAAACGGCCTTTTCCCCGTCAGCATTTCATAAAAGATTACCCCCAGGCTCCAGATATCTGAGCGTCCATCGAGCCGATTCGTTTCCCGCCGAACTTGTTCGGGAGACATATATGCGTACGTTCCGGCAAGCTCATCACGATGATCCCAAAGCTCCTGCTCGTGAAGTGCCAGCCCAAAATCCGCGACTCTGGGGTTACCGTGTTCATCGAGCAGGATATTTGCCGGCTTAAGATCGCGGTGATAAATATTCTTTTGATGGGCTGCGGCTATCGCCTCTGCGATCGGAATCATCCACGCAACGACCTGTTTGAAATCAAAATCCGCAGCCTTCAGACGATCTTTTAGGTCACCGCCTGGAAGGAATTCCTGAATGATGATCGGAATGTCATCAATTGTCTGGATCCCGTGAATCGTTACGACTCCGGGATGATTCAATTGAGATGCGAATTCTGCGTCACGTACAAACGCTTGACGCTGTTCTGGTGTGAGGATTCGAGTCGACCGCGGCACCTTAAGTGCAACGTAGCGAGGTAAATCCGGGTCTTGTGCCAAATAGACGACACCAAACGCCCCACCACCTAGTCGCCTTTCGATGCGAAATCCCCCCAATTGCTTGGGAATTCCATCGATCGATTTTTGACCAGCTTCCGAATCAGGGATTGGCGGGACAGGCGAATTGACCGTCGGCTCATCCCAAGAAAAGAACTTACGGACCAAGGATGCAAATTCGGGAAATCTGTCGACATATTCTGCGGCTGTAGGTTTTTCGCCGGCAGCTCGCCGCCATTCGATTTCAATGCCCAGCAGATCAGTGAAACCGACGGACATTCCCGGAACAGGCAGCCGAGGAATGTAGTCTTCCATTCGCGGCGCAAACCCGGCCTGCCAATTCCGATCGAATTCGCTGCAAATCGCGTCAACTTGACGCAATACCCCGGTGTCGATCTCGTCGGGCCCGTCGAAATCAACTTCAGACATTCTAATCTTACTCCACGCCTGTGTTCAAAAACGCTGATGTCTTGCGCACGTTTCCTTTATCCGGGTTCGCATTCTCCGCAATCCCGTAAAATACGGCAGATCAATTCAATTTTTCGTTCGGTCGATCGCACACTCAACTTGTGACGGAGAGCAATTTCAGAGACCGTGTAATTTGCGGCGCGATCGAGGGCAATGCGCTGCAATTCTTCGTCCTTTAATTCTGGAAAACTCCGCCCGATCAACCGAATCAGTGAGTCGGCTGAATCGGGAGATATCGGAGGGGAAGCAAGGTTGTCAAACCCGGCTGTCGCCGACGCCGGTTGATCACCAGTCGGTTGCAGAGCCGAATCTCCGCGTACTTGCCCGCCACCCCGCTGTGGGCCTAACTGACGACGCATGTAATCTTTGGCCCGTCGATCTGCGAGCATAATCAATATCTGCCAGAGATCATGACGATCATCCAACTGAACAAACCGTTGTGCATCGACCCCTTGAAAGAAAGCGGCAAATGCCTCTTGAGCAATATCCTCCTCACCGGCTACGCGGCGTGGTAAAGCCTTCAACCGCCGGTCGGCCTCACAAATCAACTGCTGGACATACCGGCGCCAAATTTTCGCAGACGCCTGTGCGTCACCTGCCTTAAGGCCGTCGATCCATTGAGTAACCGACGATTGATCCACCTCGCCCGCGTCTTCGTTCACGATCCGCTCGCCCTTCGGACTATTTAATTGAAAGAGACGTACCCTTAA
>JAFEBR010000673.1 GCA_018242565.1 Planctomycetota bacterium
CAATGAGGCGATCTGCTCGGGAGTAATCGGCGGTCCAAGAGACATGCAGATGATGTCGCTGATTTTGCCGATTGCGCGAAGACCAATTTCCCCGTTCCGCCTGCCCCGGACCGTGAACGGTTACGGTATTCAGGACCGCCGATGGGCCCATCGTGCATGGCGATCGGCCGCAGATTAAAGTCAGCCAGATCATTGTGGAAGACCTGCGGCGTCGTCACGCCGTTGAACAGGTCGGCCAGAGGAATCGACACGATCTGCGTGTGGTAGGTTCCAGTGGTTCCCCCCACCGCGAACATATTTAACGTAAAGACAAGCGCATCGCCCGTGTTATGGAAGTTGCCCGGATAGTCGGCATCGCAATTCGCCTCGGTGGTGTCGATCTTGTAAAAGTTCCAGTCGGCTGCCGTAAGAGTCGTAGGATTGCTGGTCTTCGAGACCGCAATGTCGAACGAACTCTTATGCGAATTGAAGTTCACATCCTGGTCACCGATGATGTACCGGGTTTCGCCATTGAAGTCTTCGACGTCGCAACAGGGGTCAGACAAAGTGGACCCTGAATCGGTGCGGGCAGTTTCCCTACCGTGAAGAAAAAGTGCGACATGCTGTCGGAAACCGACAGGGCCCCGATGTCGTGATTGGAATAGAGCGCCACCGCCTGATTGACGGTTTCGATCATCGAAACCTCGCCGGAGGCCATGTCGGTATCGGGGGGAATGTAACCACCGCTCTGGGCGAAACTGAGTCCCTGAACCCCTTGCCCGTTGTTGTTGAGAATTGTCACGGTGAGCAGCGCTCGGACTTCGAGGGGGAAGAAATCCTGCGGATTGAGCGCGGGCCGACGGGTCCGCACTTTGCGACCGCTCAGCCGGAGCTTGACCTGGTTCAACCACCGCCGAGACAACATGAAGTCCAACATCGCGCGACCTTCTCTCTAGGTTTCGGGGATTTTTGAGCACATTTTTTCCACAAGGAAAAAACACACACCAAAACGATCCATGACACAACCAGTGTCATGAAACAGCCCAACAAAGCACTTCTCATCGAACGAATGACCGCAGAACGCGGCCAGACGAACTCCCGAGTTCGCACTGTTTTCAGTGTGAAATCGGAGCATCCCCCCTTGACGGCGAACCCTGCTCAATTACCGTGAAACAGAGCCGCAACAGCCCTCACGACAGACGCGTCGCAACTCGCCAGACTCCGTGGCCCAAACTGATTTCGTGTCCCAAAGATCTCGACCTGGGAGCCGCAACTCGGAACATCAAAGACCGTTTACCAGATACTCGACGCCCCTTACATCCAGTACGATCTTTCCTCATGGCAGCATACGCATTTTCCCTACACCGCGACAAGCAAAAAAACCGGATAATGAAGTATTTTGAATAGATTGCCCTTCGGACACGACCCGAGTCTGCCCGGCCATTGGATGCAAACTTCTTTCCCCACAGCGTCGGGACCGTAACCGGCCTGCAGCAGGAATCGCATGGCATGCTTGTTGGCACATAGGAATAGCCGCGGGGCAGCCCACCACCGGACCGACTCAACCGGGCCGCACGTGCTGTGGATTTCAACCGACGACTCGATTCAGCACGCCACCCGACCTGATGCGACCATTCGCAGCAAACACCAGGAAAAAATTTTACGATTAGCAATGCAGACCACATGTATCGCATCGCTCCCTCGACAAGGGCAGTTTGATTCCGAATCTGGCGAGGCCCCCGAAACATTCCAATTCGGACTGTATCACAGCCTCACGATAGAGTTCCCATCCATTCAGCCATTGACTGCCATTGAGATTACGTATCCCTGCAACCAACGATCCTCTAAAGACATCACACTTCGACCGACGACTTCAGCGTTCACCGGGGCGACGGGCCTTTGCCAAGAACAACACCGACAGGAGGCGAGTGCGTACACCCTCCCGTCGGTGTTCGTTCCAAATCTCATCACACGGTCTGCAACAGACTAATCACCCGGCTGCGACGATAGCTGGCCGGTTCGTTAGCCCGCAGGAACAGCTCGAGTTGCTTGACTTGTGGTGCCACATACGACCGGTCTGCGCTATGCTTCAACTGATCCAACGCGGTCTTTACGTCGCCGTAGGTCACCAAGCCCGGATGCCCGGCCAATGGACTGCTGTGATAATCAATGTAGGCGATCGACAGAGCCGTGAGATTGGCCACCCGCACATCGCTCGTATTCTGGACTTCTTCCAGACCACGTTCCGCCCGTTCCTCGACCGTTTCGTTGATCTTCTCCTGAATATCAGGATTGGTGCTCGTGGCCGGATTGACCGAAATCGTTCCCGAGGTCACCGCCGTCAGCACGCCATCGGTGGCTTTCACCGTGTACGTGCCGACTTTATTGAATACCAGGTTAGTGAACGTCGCCTGACCAGCCACGGCTGCCACTTTGGTCGTGCTCGACACGTCAAACGCCGCCGGACCCGTGGCCACGGCCAATGTGACCGTTGACGTATCGGTGGTCACCGTGTTGCCGAATTTGTCCTGCACGGCCACGACCGGATATTGATCGATCGCCAGTCCAGTGAACCAGTAGGTTGGCATCGGGTTCACAAACACCAGTTTACTGGCAGCCGCGGCGTTCACGTTGACCGGCAGCGAGGTCGCTTTCAATGCACCGGCACTGGCGGTCAAGTTGTAGCTGCCGGCCGCATTCAAAATCAGACTGCTGAACGTGGCGATGCCGCTGCTGGTCGCCGCACTGGCAGTCGAGTGTCCCGTCGAAAACGTGCCGTGATCCAATGTCAGCGTCACCGTATTCGCCGCGGTCTGGATGTTGCCATAGGCATCTTGCACGGCGATCTTCACCGCCGGCACCAGAGCCACTCCGGCGACTCCTGTATTGGGTGACTGCGTCACGACGAGTTGGGTCGCGACGTTCGGGTTGATGGTGATGGCTGCCGAGGTCGCGGTCGTCAGAGCCCCGTCACTGGCCAGCAGTGTGTACTTACCAACTTTGGTGAAGATCAGGCTGCTGAACACGGCCACACCATTGACCGTCGGCAAGGTGACCGTGCTGGCCGGATCGAAACCGGCCGGCCCCGAAGCCACACTCAAGGTGACCGACGAAGCGTCGTTCGTCACGACGTTGCCGTACGCATCGAGCACCGCCACTTTACCGGCGGTCGCCAGCGCAACGCCAGCCGTCCCCGAGGTGGAGAGCGCCTGGAACGCCAGTTTCACAGGTGCCGCGGCGGCAATGCTGATCGTGCCCGAGGTGGCCTTGGTCAACAAGCCATCACTGGCTGCCAGCGTGTAATTCCCCGACTTATTGACGATCAGATCGAGTCCGGTTCCCGAGAAGGTCGCGATGCCCCCCGAGACAATTCGCGACACGGTTTTGAGACCGTTGGCGAAGGTCCCGGTGTTCAACGTCAACGTCATCACCGAGCCATTATCGGTCGTGATCAGGTTGCCAAATCGGTCCTGCACGGCCGCGACTACTGCGGGCGTCAAGACCTGGCCGGCAACGCCTGTCGTCGGCGGCGCCTGCAGATACACGACTTTGCTGGCCGCTGCGGCATTCACTTTGACCGAGAACGAAACGCCCGTCATGACCCCCGAGGTCGCCGACAGGGTGTAGGTTCCCACCGTATTGATGATCGCCGAACTGAACGTGGCATACCCCCCCGACGAGTTGGCCGTGAGCGCCGTCGCACCGGTCGAGAACGTCCCCGTACTGATGGTCAGCGTCACGGGGGTGGCCGCGGTGACCAGGTTACCAAACTGATCCTTCACGGCGATTTTCACCGCCGGAGTCAGTGCGGTACCCGCGGTGGCGATGGTTGGAGCCTGCGCGACTTGCAGGAAGTTCGCTGCCGTCGGACTGATCGTGAGATTGCCCGAGGCCGCGCTGGTCAGCGTGGCCGTCGAGACCTTGAGGGTATAGACCCCCGACGTATTGAAGATCAAGTTGCTGAAGCTGGCCACCCCGCTGACAGCCTTCACCGACAGAGTACTGGTGGGGGCCAGAGTGCCCGGTCCGCTGTTGACGGCGACCGTCACCATAGTGGTGTTATCGGTCGTTACCACGTTCCCGAAGGTGTCGAGCAACCCGACTTTCAGCACTGTCGCCAGAACTTTACCGGCGGTGCCCGAAGTGGGAGTCGCCTGGAACACGAGGCTGGCCGCGGCCGCGGGGGTTATAGCAAACGTGCTGGAGGCGGCTGTGGTCAGCGCGCCGTCACTGGCCGTCACGCGATAACTGGCCCCGGTCTTATTGATCACCAGCGCATTGGTCCCGGTGAATGTCGCCAGGCCATTGACGACTGGCGCTGTCAGGGTATTCGTCCCACCGGCAAAAGTGCCTGTGCTCAACGTGAGTGTCACGGTGGAACTGTCGGTCGTGATGACGTTGGTGAAGGCGTCCTGCACTGAAACGACGACCGGCGGGAAGGTCACGCCAGCCATAACGGACGTCGGCATCGTAGACTGGTACACCAGTTTGGACGCCACGTTGGGGCTGACGGTCACAGCCGTGGTCCCCTTCTGCAGGGTCCCCGTGTTGGCCACCAGCGAGTAGGCCCCGGCCTTATTGATCGTCAGCGTGCTGAAGGTAGCGACGCCCGCGACGGCATTGGCACTGGCCGTTGTCAAACCATTCGAGAAAGTCCCGCCGACCAGCGACAACGTGATGGACGACGTGGCCGAAACCGTGTTACCGAACCGGTCTTGAATGGCCACCTGTACGGCTGGGGCCACAGCCTTACCGGCCGTCGCCAGAATCGGCGAACTCCCGAGGAAGGCAAGTTGGGCCGCGGTCGTCGCCGAGATCTTCAGGGTGTTCGACACGCCGGCCGACAAGGCGCCCGACACCGGCGTCAGGGTGTACAAGCCGGCCACATCGAGAACCAGGTTCGAGAACGTGGCGACTCCCTTGAGGGCCGTAACCGTCAGGGTGCTGACTGGGTCAAACGTCCCCGGACCACTGGCGACGGCGATCGAAACCTTGGTCGCAAAATCACTCACTCGCAAATTGCCATATTGATCTTGAATGGCCACGGTGACCGGGGACGTCAACGCCGTACCCGCGATGCCGCTGGCCGGGGTCGAGAGGACCACCATCTGGGCCGCCGCGCCTGCCGAGACCGTGACCGGTCCTGACAAGGCCGGCGGGAGGTCTCCATCCGTGGCGGTCAGCGTGATGTCGCCCGAACTGCCGATCGCGCCAAAGGTCACGCCATTGAAGGTCGCGACCCCCTGTACGGCCTGCACCGTCATGGTCGTGCTGCCATCGGCGAATTGCCCCCCACTGATCGTGAGGGTCACCGACGTGGAGGCACTCGTATCGACCTGACCGATTCCGTTCAGGATATCGACGATGATCGGTTGAGCGAGAGCCGTGCCGGCGGTGGCTGTGGAGGGAGGGCCCTGGGCAATAAACAACTGCGGTGCCGCATACGGGCGGAAATTGGCGATCGCCGTCCCCCAGTTGGCGGTCGAGAGAGTGTTGGCATATTCGTTGGCCGCCCAGAACGAGCCGTCGATCGGGTCAATATCGAGGCCGGCAAGATCGCCCGACCGACCGAAGGGGGTGAAGTCTTTGTAATTGGCCAACCCCTGACCGGCGGGCACCAGCACTCCCGGCTGCATCGTCCCCAACGGATCCGACGCCACCCGGCCCGTCACGTACATCGACATGTAGTCGGTCGGTGAATCGGTACCGGATTTCATGTACGTCACACCGATTTCCCCGGCATGATTGATATCGATCCCCGGGTACATGACGTAGGTGTTGTCGCCAGCGGCGATGCGCCCCTGTTGCTGTAGTTTGGGGGTTCCCGAATTGATGTCGATCACATACCAGGCGACCGCGTCCTGGGTGTCGGAAATGCCAATGGTGTGGGCGGCCACAATCAGGCCACTGTCTTCCCCCCCATCCTGAATCCGCGAATCGGTATACGATGTGATGGGGGTGCCATTCGGATTGAGCGGCGTGACCGGTTCCAGGAAGGGGGCCACAGGAACATGCCAATGCGTGAAGGTCGCAGTGTTCGCCAGGACATTGTCCATCCGATACAGCGTCAACGACGCTTCATCGGCACCGGCGGTGATCAGGTACTCGGGGTCTCCCGGAAGCGTGTCATGCATCGCCACCGGGCGCAGATTGAAATCGGCGATATCATTATGGAAGACCTGTGGCGTCGCCACCCCATTAAACAGATCGGCCAGCGGAATGGAGACGACCTGGGTGTGGTAGGTCCCCGTCGTCCCGCCGACGGCGAACATATTCAACGTGAAAACGAGCGCGTTGCCGGTGTTATGGAAGTTGCCCGGATAGTCGGCATCGACATTCAATTCGGTCGTGTCGATCTTGTAGAACGTCCAGTCAGCCGCAGTGAGGGTCGTGGGGTTGCTGGTTTTCGAGACGGCGATATCGAACGAACTCTTGTGCGTGTTGAAATTCACATCTTGATCGCCGATGACATAGCGGGTCTGGCCATTGAATTCCTGAATATCACAACACGGGTCAGACAACATCGACCCGGAATCGGTGCGGGTCAGTTTCCCCGTCGTGAAGAAGAAGTGTGACAGGCTGTCGGTGACCGACAGGCTGCCGATGTCGTGATTCGAATACAGTGCGACGGCCTGGTTGACCGTTTCGATCATCGAGAACTGGCCGGCGGCCATATCGGTATCGGGAGGAATGTACCCACCGCTCTGGGCGAAACTCAGTCCCTGTACCCCCTGACCGCCGTTGTTCAGGATCGACACCGACAACATCGAGCGGACCTCGAGAGTCTGGGTGGCGGTGGGATCAAACGTACTGCGGCGGACGCGGGGACGACGGCGGTGCAGACGCGACAGAAGTTGACTCACCCAACGGGGGGAAAACTGAAAGCGTAACATGATCATTCTCCTGTCGAAAATGCGTGTCTCCCAGTCTCAGTGGCCAGCACTGTGGCAACGGAAACACTATTTTAGAGCCACCCATTTTCGCGTCACATCCTGATGTGACGCCCACGAATGGCCGGATTTTTACGGACCTTCAGACAGACAAACACACAGATTGAACGTCCTGGGAGTTGCCCCTCAAGGCAGGTCCCGGTCGCGATCTGCAGACTCTCAAACGCGGCTCAGGCGTGTGAGGAGCGTCCGCGTAAAAAGACAGGCCCTCGCGACCTTGGCGATTCCCGGTTCATCCGGGCCGCACAGAAAACTAACACGCTACCCCACATGCGGCAGCCTGCGGGCTTCGCCGCAGAACTGCCTGTCTGAATCCCCCCGGTCGCGGTGCAATTTGCAACAGTGACCAGAGCGATCGTTGACAATCGAATGAATTGCCATGTGAAATTATTGTCACTCCCGGAACATTGACAACGGAGAAAATCACTCCCCGTTCGCGAATTCGTAATCTTTTTCCTGACAAAGACATGGGCGAATTTCGTACCAACCGGCCAATTACAGACACACTCATCCAATTTTTCCGAAAATACCGCAGTCGGAAACTTTCATGACACATGGCACTGTTTTTTCCACCGCTTGAAGACCGGTGGAATCTGACCACCCATTTATTCCGAGCGTTGGGATCGGCAGGGCCACGGCCGAGAGTGCAGAATCACATTGGTGCCCCCATTTTTCACGGCGCAAAGACAATCGCGGTCGTGAATCTCCTTCGGCGGCAGAACCGTCTTGAGGGCGGAGGTATCGCGTCTGTCAAACTCAGACACTTCGCAGCTCGCCGCCCCGTCAGAAACTGGGCCCGATTTTAAACAACAGGCACAGCGACAATTGCGAGATGGAGACACGTTGTCGGCGATGGAACTGCCACGCGACCGAGGCGACAGACAATTCGCTACAGAATGCTAAGACACAGTCGCGTTTTGAAATGCAACATTCGGCCGCTGCAAAATGAGTCACGCTTGCGAACTGCCATCTGGTTGGTCTTAGTTGCGGTCGGGTCTTGTTCGGCGCGGCTCTCCCGCCTCCGCTGCGTATCCGACTGCAGGTCTCTCGTGCCAGAGCGGGCGTTGTCAGCAACCGGACTTCGCCGTCAACACGAGCGCTACACATTCGGCGTAGCCAGCAACAAACACCACGTTGCCATTCGGGTGACCTTCGGTCAGCCGTGTGGCTCGGTCGGGTGACCGGCCATAACCCGGTGGGAGACCGGGCATGACCACCGGGCCCTGCCCAGACGAGGGGCTGGAGACTCCGATGGCTGGACAGTTGGCTACAATGGGAATGGCGTCCCGGACCGCCACGTACGCCCCGGCGGATGAACTCAAGCCCCTGAAACTGGCTTTCCCATGTTGACGACCTGCCTGACCACATTGATTCTGCTGGTGAGCGTGATGTGCCTGCTCTGGCTTATCGGCACTTTGCGCCGGGACGTCAGCCTGGTGGACCCCTTCTGGGGGACCGGATTCATCATCGTCGCGGCGGTCGCCGCCTGGCAGAATTTGCCACTGACCGCCCGGGGCCATTTGTTGATCACGCTGGTTGGCGTCTGGGGCCTGCGATTATCACTCTATTTATTATGGCGAAATTGGGGACATGGCGAGGACCGCCGATACGCCGCGATGCGGCAGCACCACGGCGTGCGGTTCTGGTGGGTCAGCCTGTTGACAGTCTTCGTATTGCAAGCCCTGATCCTGTGGTTTGTTTCGCTCCCCGTACAAGTCGCGCTCGTCCATAAATCGGCCGAGCCTCTGGGCCTGATCGACCTGACGGGGACGATCATCTGGGGTGTGGGCCTGTTTTTCGAAGCGGTCGGCGACGGGCAGATGGCCCGGTTTCAGGCAGACCCGGCAAACGCCGGCCGGGTTATGGACCGCGGCCTGTGGCGCTACACGCGGCATCCCAACTATTTTGGGGACTTCTGCGTCTGGTGGGGCCTGTATCTGGTCGGGTTCGCCGGGGGCGCGGGGAGCACGATCCTCAGCCCGCTGATCATGTCGATCCTGTTGTTGAAAGTCTCGGGGGTCAGCCTGCTGGAAAGCACGATCACTGATCGCCGCCCCGAGTATGCTGCGTATAAGCAGAGAACCAGCAGCTTCTTTCCCCGCCCGCCACGCCGCGGATGATGCGGCCGATCGGATTCGACTGAGGGCCTGTGGGCAGTCTCATACCAGCCCCCCTGCCCACTCGGGCTGGGGCCTCGCGGTCAGACCTCGACGTCTTCTTGTCAGATCGATGTCGCTAACGCACGATCGGACGACAGCAACGCGACCTGACGATGCGCTGACCATCGTCGTCCGCCGCAGCGAATGAGTGATGCGAGAGAGCCACGCTCTCGATGGCCGCGATTCTCCGCAAACTCAAGAGCCGAAGCGGGCTGGGGCAATGTGTGCGGTGTCGCCGTGGTCGATTACCAACGGAGAACTTTTCGAGAACCGCGCGACAGGATTTTCCCGAAATCCTTTGCCAACGCGTACCGTGAAAGTTAACATCAACAAATGATGATGCGGCCAGTGGCTCATTGTCATGGTGGTTTTTCTGATTAACACGCCTGCAACACGACACGATCGACCTGCCTCGCCTGCGGCACCAGCCCACGGCTTATCGGGCGGCCCGAAGCCGTCCGCCACACGACGCAAAGACACCACAAATTCCAACCTGCGAACCACGGCTGAACCTGGGAGGCTGCCCCCAAATCGACTCAGCCCGGTGCATTGCTGTTTTATCACCGCGGTTTAACCTTGGATCGCACTGACGCGGAGACGACTGGTTCCGCTGACCTGACATTATCATTCGACCGGCGAGACCCAACCATGAGCCAAGCCACGGGAATGTTCACAGGAGTTCGCTTCATGCTCGATTCGCGTACGCACCTGTCCCCCTCGCCTCAACCTGCAGCAACGGCCGGTCGTTTCCGCCGGTGGGTGCTGGCCAGCCTGGCGCTGGCGGTGATCTTCGCTCCAGCGGCGACCTGGGCCCAGTTGCCCCAGGCGCGACTGAACGCCGTGTTTCCGACGGGGGGCCAGCGCGGCACGGCATTTGACCTGACACTGGCTGGCGGCACCGATCTCGATGAAGCCAGTCAATTGTTTTTCTCGCACCCCGGCATCACCGCCGTGCAGAAAACGCAAATGGTCGACGGTCAACCGCAACCGATCGCGAACACCTTCACGGTGACGATCGCGGGCGACGTCCCGGTCGGCATTTATGATGTGCGGGCCCGCAGCCTGTTCGGACTCAGTAATCCCCGTGCATTTACCGTCGGCGACCGCAAGGAACTGAATGAAGTTGAGCCCAACAACACGGCCGACAAACCGATGGCCGTCGAATTGAACACGGTGATCAATGGCCGTTCCGATGGCGGGGCTGATCTCGACTGGTTCAAATTCTCGGCGAAAGCCGGGCAGCGGATCATCCTCGAACTCAAGAGCAAAGCGCTCGATTCTCGGATGGAAGGGGCCCTCGAAATCTATAATGTGGCAGGCACGACTTCCGGCCGACGATTGGCTCATCGCCGAACCTTGGGATCGGTCGAACCGGTGCTCGATTTCACTGTGCCAGCGGATGGCGACTACCTGGTGAAGGTCTACGATTTTCTGTTTACCGGCAGTGCCGAGTACTTCTATCGCCTCGCGCTGCATACCGGTCCGCATATCGACTACGTCCT
The DNA here is from genome assembly GCA_018242565.1 of Planctomycetota bacterium. GTDB lineage: Bacteria > Planctomycetota > Planctomycetia > Planctomycetales > Planctomycetaceae > JACQFH01. Next base: position 10,591 of record JAFEBR010000673.1, read on the forward strand.
GCCCACATCGGGGCTGCCCAACACGACGGCCGAATACACAGTCTACGGACGCAACCTGCCGGGGGGACAACCTTCGACGGTCAAAGCCGACGATGGCAAAACACTGGAACAACTGAAGGTCGCGATTGCCCTGCCCGCCGATCCATCGCTCTATGAACCGGGAGAACCGGCGATTCCGGCCGCAGCCGGCGTGGATGGCATCACCTGGACGCTGGCCAGTCCGGCGGGAACGTCAAATCCCGTGACCATCTTCTTCGCTTCGGGCCCCGCAGGACTCGAACAGGAACCGAACGATACCCCGGACAAGGCCCAGAAAATCACGGTCCCGGCGGATATCTCAGGCCAGTTTCAAGCCCGGCGTGATGTCGATCTGTTTCAGTTCGATGCCAAGGCGGGAGACGTGTTCTGGATCGACGTATTTGGTCAGCGCAACCATTCGCCCGCCGACCCGGTGCTGATTGTTGACCAGGTCAAGAAGAACGACAAAGGGGAAGAGACGCTCACGCGGATCACGGCCCTCGACGACACGGCGACCAATATCGGCGCCACCTTGTTCAATACGACGACCGATGACCCCGTGTTCCGGTTCGCCGCCCCGGGTGAAGGAACCTTCCGCATTACACTGCGAGACCGGGCCTTCGAAAGCCGCGGGGCACCGCATCTGACTTACCGATTGTCGATCCACAAAGAAAGCCCCGACTTCCGCATTGTCGCGATTCCCGCTGTGCCCAGCTCAGATCCCAATGCCCAGGCGGGGCAGTGGGACCTGGGGATCCGCAAAGGCGACAATGCCCAGATCACGGTGATGGCCTTCCGCAATGACGGATTCACCGGTGTGATCGACGTGACAGCGGAAGGATTGCCAGCCGGTGTCACCACGGCAGGAGCCAGCATCGGACCGACGCAGACTTCGGCGACACTGGTGTTGACGGCCACCGAACAGGCGGCTGACTGGCATGGCCCGATCCGGATCATTGGGAAAGGCCGGTTGGAAGACCCCGCCCTCGTGAAAGCGGTCACTGATCAGGAAACGGCCAAGCGGGGCGTCGCCGCCCAGATCTCGGCTCTCGATAAAGCCGTGCTGACCGCGACAGAAGCCTTGAAACAGGCCACCGAAAAAGCCGCCGCCGCGAAGACCGCCCTCGATGGCGACGCCAATAACGACGCCAAGAAAAAGGCCAAAGCCGACGCCGATGCGGCGGTCACCAAAGCCACCGAAGAGGTCAACAAAGCCAACGCGGCAAAAGCCGCGGGCGATAAAAAACTCGCCGACCTGAACACAGCGATTGCCGCCGCCGCCACCGCCCGTGACCAGGCGGCCCGCGACGTGACACGCGTGGCCCGGGCCGGAACGATCGTGTGGCCGGGCAACCCCGGAGCCCAGCAGGCGGCGCAGTCGCGCCTGGCCCGGTCACTGACCTTGTGCGTGATGAAAGAAACGGCCCCCTATCAACTGGCCACCGACAACGTCAAGTTTTCGGTCAACCAGGGGAGCCAGATTCTGCTGCCGTTCCGACTCGCGAAGCGGGCCGGCTTCGACAACAACGTGACGATCACGTTTGTGGCTCCGCCGGCCAACCTGCAGGTGGAAAACAAGCCGATCAACAAGGGTGCCGCCGACGGCCTGTACCGATTGTACGTGGCCAACAATGTCGCTCCGGGCACCTACTCGATCCTGGCACAAACCCAGACCCAGGTTTCTTACAGCCGCAATCCTGAAGCGGCCGCGCTGGCCGCTAAACAAAAAGAGGCAGCCGACAAGTCCGCGGCCGAGGCCGCCGAAGCGGCGAAGAAGGCTGCCGAAGCCAAAGCGGTCGCCGACAAGAAGGCCACCGACACGGCGGCAGAAGCCAAGAAAGCGGCCGATGCCAAAGTGGCCGCCGACAAGCTGGCGACCGAAACGGCCGCGGCGGCCAAAGCCGCCGCCGATGCGAAAGTCACCACCGACAAGGCGGCCACCGATGCCGATGCCGCAGCCAAAGCCGCGGTCGATGCGGCCGCCAAGGCCAAAGAAGCGCTCGACAAAGATCCCAATAATGACGGCTTGAAAAAGGCCAAGGCCGATGCCGACGCCCTCGTGACCAAAACGGCCGACGAGGCCAAGAAGGCTGCCGAGGCCAAAGCGGTCGCCGACAAGAAAGTGACCGACACAGCAGCAACGGCCAAAACTGCGGCTGACGCGAAAGCGGTCGCCGACAAGGCCGCCGCTGACACCGATGCCCTGGCCAAGAAAGCGGTCGAAGAGAAAACGGCCGCCGACAAGCTGGCGGCTGAGACCGACCAGAAATCGAAAGCGGCCGCAGCCGCGAAAGCTGCCGCTGACAAGAAAGCGACAGACACCGCCAACGCCTCGAAACCCAACAACGTGAATACCTTCTTCCCTGCTGCGGCCTTGACGATTACGGTCAAGCCGGCGCCGGGCACGCTGGCACTGGCTCCGGCCAATAACGGCGCGGTGAAACGGGGGACCAACCTGGAAGTCAAAGCGACGATTACCCGGACGAATGGCTTTGCCGGCCCGGTGACCTTGTCGCTGCCACTGCCTCCGGGAGTGGCGGGACTGTCCGCGGCACCGGTTACAATTCCGGCCGACAAGAACGAAGGGGTGCTCGTGATCACCGCGGGGGGCGACGCCACGATCGGGCAATTGCCCAACATGGTCGTCCGAGCCTCGATGGAGTTCAACGGCCCGGCCGCGATCGATCAGCCTGTTGCCATCAACGTCACCGAGTAATTGTCACACCCACCACTGACCCGCCTATCGATCTACTTCGGAATTCGGCATTTCCTTCAGGGGGACTGTATGCGTCGTTTTATTACCTTCTGCCTGTGCTCGTTCGGCCTCGTCGGATCTTTCACCTCCACGGCCCACAGCCAGGAAGCCAAGGAATCGAAAGCGATTCAACCGGCCGAGGTCAAACTGGGCCGGCCGGTCGACTTCGAAAAAGATGTGTATCCGATTCTGGATGCCAAGTGCGTGGCCTGCCACAACGTGGCCATCAACGAAAACGGCCTGAACCTCGAAGATGTCAAGAACATCATGAAGGGGGGCAAACGAGGTCCCGCCGTGGTACCGCGTGAGCCGGACAAGAGCCGACTGTACACCCTCTCGACCCGGGGCGTCGGCCCGGCGATGCCGCCGCTGCCCAACAAAGTCGAAGCCACGGCCCTCACTCCGCAGGAACTGGGGATTCTGCGCCAGTGGATCCTGGAAGGCGCCAACGCCGGAGCCGGAAACACCGGCAACGCGATCAACTGGCAACCCCTGCCCAAGGGTGTGCATCCGATTTACGCCGTGGCGATCACGGCGGACGGTCAGTACGCCGCCGCCGGTCGGGGCAACAAGGTCATCGTATACCACGTTCCCACGGGCGAAACGGTGGCCCAACTGGCCGATCCGTCGTTGCTCACCATTCAACACAACGGCAAGCCGATGTACGACGCCGGTTCGTCGCACCGCGATTTTGTCCACGCCCTGGCGATCAGCCCGTCGGGCAACATGGTCGCCTCGGGCAGCTACCGCGAAATCAAGCTGTGGGCCCGCAATGACAATTTCCAGCGGTTGAACATGGCCGCTTCCCCGGGAGCCGTGCCGGCGATCGCCGTCAGCCCCGACAACAAGTGGATCGCGACCGCCTCGGCCGATAATACGATCAAGTTGTTCAACCTGGCCGATGGACAGCAGGTCCGCGTTCTGTCGGGACACAGCGCCGTGGTTTCGGGACTGGTGTTTTCGCCCGACAGCACGCGACTGATGTCGTCGTCGCACGACAAATCATGGCGGGTCTGGAACGTCGCTGACGGTGCCGCGCTGGCCCGTGTGGATCTGCCGGCTGCCGTCAACGGAATCGCCGTCTCGCATGACGGGGCCAAGATTGCCGCGGGTTCGGCCGACAATTTCGTGCGTCTCTTCACCGCCCCGCCCGCGCCGACCCCCGCAATCGCTGCGACGGCCGCGCCGGTCGCCGCGATTCGCGTCAGCCCCGACAAGAAGCTGCTGGCGCTCGCCGAAGCGGATGGAAAGATCACCCTGATTGACCTCGCCACCGGAAAACCAGTGAAACAACTGGCTGGCCACACGGCCGCCGTCACCAGCCTCGGTTTCAGTGCCAACGGTGCCCGACTGGTCAGCGGCTCGGCTGATAAGACCGTTCGCGTCTGGGATGTCGCCGCCGGGACCGCGGTCGCGACTCTGACCGGCACAACCCAGGCCATCACGGCGGTGGCGTTGCATCCCAACGGCCTGCAGGCTGTCTCGGGTGCCGCCGACGGACAGACGATCGTCTGGAAACTCGACGCCGCGGCCCCGCGGGCCCTGGCGGGCGACAATGGCGCCCCAGCCACCGTGTCGGCTGTGAGCCCCGATGGCAAACAACTGGCAACCGCCGGCGTAGCCAACGGCCAACCGGTGGTGTTTGTGCGCGACATCGCCTCGGGCAATGTCACGAAAACCCTGGCCGGGCACACCGCTCCGGTCACGGCCCTCAATTTCAGTCTCGATAACGCCCGTTTAATCTCGGGTTCGGCCGACAAGACGGCCCGCGTCTGGAACCTGGCCGATGGAGCGGCGCTGGCCAAATTCGAAGTCCATACCAACACCGTCTCGGCCGTCGGGTTGAACTCGAACGGCACGCAAGCGGTCTCGGGTGCGGCGGACAACAGCCTGAAAGTCTGGAACGTGGCTGACGGGAAGGAAATCGCCAACTGCGCCGGGCACGCCGGTGCCGTCTCGGCGGCCCTGTTCACCCCGAACAACCAGGCCGTCATCTCGGCGTCGGCCGATCAGACGATTCGGGTCTGGAACCCGACCAACGGACAGGCCTCGGCCCAGTTTGGGTTCGGTCAGCCGGTGACTTCGCTGGCCCTCAGTGTCGATGGCCAGAAACTGGCAGCCACGGGAACGGATAACAACGTCCGCCTGCTGGGGCTGAACGGCCAGGTGCTGTTCACGATGGCCGGTCATACCGCCGCCCCCAAATCGGTGGCCTTCAGTGCCGACAACCTGCGAGTGGTCTCGGCCGGAGCCGACAACCTGGCGATTGCCTGGGATGCGGCGACCGGAGCCCTGCTCGAAAGCCTGCCTGTCCCGGCCGGCCTGACGCTGGCCCGCTTCAGCACCCCCAACAATACGCTCGTAATCGGCGGCAACGACAAGTCGCTGGCCGCGGTGACTCTGCACTTCGAACGGTCACTCGTCGGTAACACGAAAACCATCTCGGGACTGGCTTACAGCCCCGCGGGCGATGCGATTTACGCCTCGTCGGAAGATGGCACGGTCCGCCGTTACAATGCCGATGGCAACCAGGCCTGGGCACAGAATCATGGCGCCGCGATCCATGATCTGGCCTTGAGCCCCGATGGAAACCTGCTCGCGACCGCTGGGGAAAACAATCAGGTCCGTGTCTGGCAGGCCGCCAATGGTGGAGGCGGACCGCAGGCCGCGCTGGGGGGTTTTACCGCCCCGGTCAAGAGCGTGGCCTTCTCGCTCGATAACCTGCACCTGGCCTCGGGCACGGCGAACAACCAGATTGTCGTGCACGATGTGAAGACGGCGGCAGTCGAACAGATCAGTGCCACCCACACCGGCGCGGTCGAGGCGCTCGCCGCGGCCGGTGAAAACGGCAAGGTGTTCATCAGCACCGGCGCCGACAAAACCGTGCAGAGCTTTGCCTTGCTGTTCGAACGACAGTTGCAGGGACACGGCGGCCCGGTGCATGCCGTGGCGTTTGTGCCCCCGACCAGTGCCCGCGTGATCTCGGGCAGTGAAGACGGCACCGTCCGTATCTGGGACGTGGCCAACGGCAACCAGGCGGGAGCGATTGGCCATGGCGGTCCGGTGACCACGGTCGCGGTATCGGCCGACGGTCAGCGCTATGCCTCGGGTTCCACCAATAACTCAGCGAAACTCTGGAATGCCACGAACAACCAGCAGATCGCCGAACTGAAGGGAGATCTGCGAAATCAGAAGCAGGTCGCCGAACTGACGCTCGACGACGCCGAAGCCAAGGCTGGTGTGCAGGTCGCCATGGCGGCCATTCCGGCGGCAGAAAAGACGCTGGCCGAACGCACTGAAGCCCAGAAGAAAGCGGTCGAGGCCAAGACCAACGCCGAGAAGGTCGCCACCGAAATGGCGGCCAAGTTCAAGACGGCGTCTGACGCCAAGGCGACGGCCGACAAACTCGCCGCCGACAAGGCCACCGAAGCCAATGTCGCTGCGACCAACAAGACCAACGCCGATAAAGCGGCCACCGATACGGCGGCCGCGGCGAAAGCCGCCGTCGATGCGGCGGCCAAGGCCAAAGAGGCACTCGATAAAGATCCCAATAACGAGACGTTGAAGAAGGCCAAGGCCGACGCCGACGCGCTCGTCACGAAGACCGCTGACGATGCCAAGAAAGCGGCTGATGCCAAAGCAGTCGCCGACAAGGCGATGACCGACACCGCCGCCGCCGCCAAGGCCGCGGCCGATGCCAAGGTCACCACCGACAAGGCGGCCGCCGATGCGATGGCCGCGTCGAAGAAAGCCGACGACGACAAGAACTCGGCGACCAAGGCGCTCGAACAGGCCGACAAGGCCGTCAAAGAAGGCACCGATGCCGTCGCCAAGTCCAAGACCGACCACGAAGCCTCGGTGAATCGCCAGAAGGCGGTCGAAGCCTCACTGACCGCCGCCAAGGCCGCCGCGACCGAACGTGAAAAGCCCATTCGGGCGGTCCGCTTCTCGCGTGACGGCAAGGAACTGGCCGTGGCCGGGGATAACGCCATTATCTCGACGTATGACGGTGTCACGGGCACCGCCTGGAACGTACTCGACGGCCACAAAGCCCAGGTCCTCGCGCTCGATTACGGCGCTGGACACACGCTCGTCTCGGGTGCGGCGGATCAAACCGCCAAGGCCTGGGATCTGAGCCCGGAATGGAAACTGGTGGGCGTGCTGGGACCGAAAAAAGAAGCCCCCCAAGACCTGAATGACTCGGTGTTCATCAGCCGGGTGCTGTGCCTCGACTTCAGCCCGGACGGCAAGCTGCTCGCCTCGGGCGGGGGCGACCCGTCACGGTCAGGCGAACTCATCATCTGGGATGTCGCCAACCGCACGATCGCCAAGAATTTTGAACAGGCCCACAGCGATACGGTCTTCGGCGTGAAGTTCTCGCGCGACGGCCAGCAGATTCTGTCGGGAGCCGCGGACAAGTTCGTGAAAATTCATGACCTGGCGACCGGCAAGCTCGTTCGATCGTTTGAAGGGCACACCAACCACGTGCTGGGTGTCGCCTGGAAGGGGGACAGCAAGTTCGTCGTCAGTGCCGGGGCCGACAACGCCATTAAGGTCTGGAACGTGGAAACGGGCGAACAGGCCCGCACGATTGGCGGTTACGCCAAGCAGGTCACGTCGATCCAGTACATGGGACGCAGTGCCAATATCGTCAGTTGCGGCGGTGACAAAACGGTGCGGTTCCATACGGCCGACAATGGCAACAACTACCGCAACTTCGCCGGGGCGACCGACTTCATGTATGCCGCCGCCGCGTCGGCGAACGAGCAGGTGGTGATCGCCGCCGGTCAAGACGGCGTGCTGCGAGTCTGGAACGGAACGAACGGGCAGGTGATCCGCACGTTTGATCCGCCCAAACCTGACAGCCAACAGGCTGCCAAGTAGACGCCCGGCGGAAACGCCCGAGCGTTAATTAATGAGCACTACGAACACACCCTCTGCGGATTGACCGCCAGAGGGTGTGTTCTTTTATCCCCCCAAACCGCAACCCACCGAGCCAATCCCCATAAGTGGTCGTGGCGGCCGGACGCCAGAGATCAGTCCGGCACCACCGCGAAATAGCCACCAGTCGCCTTGGCCATTTTCTCTTTGTTTTTCTTTTCGTGTGATTCGTGTATTTCGTGGTTCATTCCACCTGTCGTGTCATCAACCGGGTCAGCCAAACAGGCGCAGAGCCCTGATATCGGAAAAGCCACTCGAAAGAACGGCAACGACGATGGGGTCGTGAACCTTGCCACTCCGTGAGTTGGTAGCGGAGACTTAAACTGAACGTTCGGTCCAAACAGGTTCAACAAATCGGGTCGTCTGCAGCAGACGGAAGACAAAACCGCAGGACAGGAAGGAACCACGAAATACTCGAAATACACGAAAAAAGAGCTGTGGTCGGGTGGCAAAGCTGACATCGGCCAAGGACCGTTGCGAAACAGTAACAAGTCGCCTTGGCCTTTTCCCCTTTTTCTTTTTGTTTTTCTTTTCGTGTCATTCGTGTATTTC
>JAFEBR010000674.1 GCA_018242565.1 Planctomycetota bacterium
CGCATGTCTTGAAGCTCTCGGTGGAAGATCAGTTGAGTCGGCGCGTGGCGACCTATTCATTGAATTTCATGGTGAAATAGGGCCTCGGGTCCGACGACGGCTGTTGGAATGTCGAAACAAATCTCTTCGTGTAAGCCCCCGATCACTCGGCATACAGGAATTCGTTGAGATTCAGCACGACCCGGCATAACTCGGCCAGTGTGCGTGTTTCCAGGAACTGGCGGCAGGCCTGGAATTCTTCGGGACCCGGCGCACGTTGCAGTGCCAATTGAAAGGCCCGCTCGACCTGTGCATGGGGCGAACGCCCGACCTCTTTCTCAAGGCGGGCAGCAAAAGCGTTTGAGACCTGGGCCGCCAAGGGGGAGTTCAGCAGTGTCAAGGCCTGCGGGGCGACTGTCGACACGGGCCGGCGAGCACACGAGACCATGTTTTCGGGCAGGTCAAACGTTTCCAGGAAGGGGACGCGGACGGCGCGCTTCTGGACCAGAAAGATCGAGCGTGCCGGCTGTTCCTCGGCGGCGGACGGGTACCAGCCCTTCACTTTCAGGGCGTTGTCGTCGAGAAACGCCGGGTTGGCTTTGAGGATGTCTTCGGGCAGATCCGGCCATACGGGCGGACCGCTGGTTTTGTCTGTGAGGAGCCCCGAGACAGCGAGCAACGCGTCCCGCAATTGTTCGGCCGTCAACCGTCGTGGCGATTGTGCCTGGTACAGTGGCCCCTCGGCGTTGGGGCGTATGCGCACGCCGGATGTCTCGCGAGGCTGGCTGCTTTGGCGGTACGTGGCACTGGTGACAATCAACCGTTGCAGCTTCTTGACCGATCCGTTCTGTCGAGCAAATTCATGGGCCAGCCAGTCGAGGAGTTCGGGATGCGAGGGACGCGCCCCGGATAACCCGAAATCGTTGGGGGTTGCCACCAGCCCTCGTCCGAAATGCGTTTGCCAGATGCGGTTCACGAAGACGCGGGCCGTGAAGGGATTCTGCGGAGCTGTGATCCAGCGGGCCAGGGTCCGTCTGCGGCCACGCCCCGGTGGCGACTCTGGAGGCGACCCCGGTGCGCCAAGCTCGGCGGGTTGGGGATCGAGGACCGATAGAAATCCCGGCACAACCGCGTCGCGGGGCGCTCGGTGGTCTCCCTGATACAGCACATGGGTCGCCGGGACTTCATCGGCTGAATTCGTCACGCACAGTCCGGTTGTAAAGCTGCGACGTTGGGGAGCGAGTTTTTCCAAAGCGGATTCGATGTCTTGCAATTGCTTCTGTTCCGCATCGTCGAGCGCGGCGCGCACGTCCTGATCGTTGGGTTCGATCTGGGTTCGCAACGCGGCGGCTTGGGCCTTTTCGTCTTCCGACTGTTTCTCTTCCGGAAGATCGAGGACGGCCCGTTCTTCGGTCGACAATTTGTCCCGCCGTTCCGCCTGCAACCGCTGCTTCACAGGCGCCAACAGGTCAGTGCGTTGATCTTCCAGTGATTTCTGTTGTTGATCGAGCTGGGCGTTCGCGGTTTGGATCGCCTGCTGTTCGGCGGCCAGATCGAGGGGTAAGTCATCGGCGAAGGAGACCGGTTCGAAGAACGCCCGCAAACGGTAGAAGTCCGCTTGTGAGAGGGGATCGTATTTGTGGTCGTGGCAGCGACAGCACGACATCGTCAAACCGAGGAACGCGCTGCCGGTCGTTTCCACGACATCCGCAAGGAACTCTGTCCGCGCGCGGTCCTGTTCGTTGAACAGCGGTGCCGCGTTATCGTACGGACCCAGCCGCAGAAAGCCGGTCGCGATTAAGGCATCCTGCTCGGCGGGCGTCGTTGGTGGACCATCCCGCAGTTCATCTCCGGCCAGTTGCTCGGTCACAAACTGCGGGAACGGTTTGTCGGCATTGAAGGACCGAATGACATAGTCGCGATACCGCCAGGCCTGCGGACGAAACTCATCCCAGTCAAACCCGTTACTGTCACTGTACCGCACGACATCGAGCCACATGCGGGCCAGATGCTCGCCATAGCGTGGTGAAGCCAGCAACGCGTCGACATACCGCTCGTAGGCGTCGGGCCGCTTATCGGCCATGAATTGTGCGACCTGCTCGGGCGTGGGGGGCAGACCCGTCAGGTCAAAAGCCGCGCGGCGGGCCAGCGTGCGCCGGTCGGCTTCTATCGTGGGAACCACACCCGCCGCGTCGTGTCCGGCGGCAATGAATTGGTCGATCGGGTTTCTGACCCAGGCTGTGCGACGAACCCGGGGTGGCGTGACCCCCCGCACGGGTTGCAGCGACCACAGATCCAATCGCTCGCCACCGAAGAGTTTGACGATCGGATTATTGCGATCATGCCAGGCATCGGTGGTGGCCGGTGTCGCCGATGAGGCGGGGGCTTTCTCCTGTGCCGGTATCAGCCCGCCGTCAGCACAGAATGCCATGGCACCGATCAGCCCGAGCCAGAATGGATGCAGGCGCTTCATAGGCGGTTGGTTTGATCGGGGGCAGGCATCGGTATGAATCCACGGCTCGGTAAAGGTCTCCACGTCGACCGTTGTCAGTCGTGGAGCCACGAGTCTTGATCATAATCGCCTCGGTGTTGGCAAACTATGGCATAACGGTCTCGACGGACTCTCGGACTCTCGTGACATCGGATTGCAGGGGGAGATCCCGGCCGCCGGCATGGCGATTTCCGAGGCGACTGGGCTAAGATGCTCTCTGGGGCAGTCGGGGGAGGATTTTCGGACCCCGGGGACTGCAGTCAGGCTTTGCAGGCAGGAACACAACCATGTGGCAGCGGTCAGTGCTGAAGCTCGGTCGATGGGTGGCGGTGGCAGTCGTTGTTTGGAGTTCGGCGGCGAGACTGCCCGCCGACGAGGGCCCGGCGAAACCAGTCTCGGCATTTACCGACGTCCCCGCCGCCGGCAAAGTGGAGTTTCGGCCCGCGGCCCTGGAGACCAGCATCCCGGAACGGTTTCGCCTGACTGGTCATGAGTTCGATTTTCAATCGCAATTGGCGCACGGAGGCGAAAAATTCCGGATGTTCCGGGTCACGTTTCCATCGCCCGTGAAAACGGCGGTTGAAGAGAATAACACCGTCCATGCCGAGTATTTCCAACCGGCCGGTACAGGGCCGTTTCCCGCCGCGGTCGTGCTGCACATCCTTGGGGGCGATTTTGTGCTGGCCGAGACGGTGGCCTCGCACCTGGCCCGCAACGGCATCGCCGCCCTGTTTGTCAAAATGCCCTATTACGGACCGCGCCGCCGGCCGGGCGTGTCGAATCGCATGATCTCTGAAGATCCCCACGAGACGGTGCAGGGGATGACACAGGCGGTGCTCGACATCCGCCGGGCGGCGGCCTGGCTGGCCGCCCGCTCAGAAGTCGATCCCGAGCGTTTGGGAATCACCGGCATCAGCCTGGGCGGGATCATGTCGGCACTCGCGGCCAGTGGTGAACCGCGGTTGAAGAGTGTGGCCGTGTTTCTGGGGGGCGGGAATTTCGCCGACCTGATCTGGTCGAACGATACCCGCCAGGCCCAGGAGTTCCGCAAACGCTGGGTGGCCGCCGGCGGGACTCCTGAGTCGTTTAAAGAGATCGTGCAGCAGGTCGACCCCGTCACTTACGGGAAACTGCTGAAGGGGCGTCGCGTGCTGATGATTGCCGCTCGCAACGATGAAGTCGTTCCGCCCGCCTCGGCGACCGCTTTATGGGAATCGATCGATCGGGAACCCGAACTGGTGTGGATTGACGCGGGGCATTACACGGCCATCAAGTTCCTGCCCCAGGAACTCATCCGCCTCGACATGTTCTTCAACGGAAAAATCGTGAAACCGGTTGAAGCGAAATAGCCACCGTACCAAAGACCGCAACCGTTTCGCCCAGAGCGGCGAAACGGTTGCGGCGGATTGTTCATGGTGTCCGTGGCCCAGATAGACGACAGGCGACGTCTCATTGAAGCCTGTGTCACCGTCGTCGCTTACGATTTGGACTTGTCGGCCTTCTTTTTCGGCGCATAGGCATGGTCGCGCTTCCGCACGACTTCAGCCTTCTGGATTTCATCCCCAATCTTGAGTGCCAGCGCGACATCGAGGCCTTCGATGATGCGGCCGAACACGGTGTGGTTCGATTCTTCTTTCCCCTTGCTCCAGTTGAGGTGGGTCGTGGGCACAAAGGTCAAAAAGAACTGCGAGCCACCGGAGTCTTTGCCGGCGTGGGCCATGCTCAGGCTCCCCTGAAAGTGCATCCGCGCTTTGTCGGTGTAGCATTCGCAGTCAATCGTGTAACCGGGGCCACCCTGTCCATCATTGCGGGGGTTATCGTCGAGTGTGTTGGGATCGCCCCCCTGGGCCATGAAGCCCGGGATCACGCGGTGGAATTTGACGCCATTGTATTTCTTGGCTTCCACCAGGCTGATGAAATTCGCGACCGTGTTGGGGGCTTCGTTCTCGAACAGTTCGAGCACAATCTTGCCTTCGTTAGTCTGCAGGACCACGCGAGGCAGATCATCGGCTTTGGCCTCTTTGGACCGGATCTCGAGTTCTTTTTTCCAGAGTTCGGACTGGGTTTCGCAGTCGGCAATCAGCTTGGCTGCCCCCTTGGCCGATTCGGGATCCTTGGCCGCCCGAGTCGCCAGGGTCTTGGCCCCTTCAAAGTCGTTGATATTGAAGTGCGCCAGACTGTTGAGCATCAGCACGCGCGAATCGGCGTCTTTATCTTCGGCCATGCCGTCCGCCACGCTGATCACGTCCTCAAACCGATTTTCGCGATAGAGCAGTTGCAGAATGGTCTCGGTCAACATGCGGCTTTCGGCATCTCCCTTGGAGAGCTTTTTCAAAATCGCCACGATCTCGGCAAATTTGCGATCTTCCAGCAGGGCCCCCACCGCGATCTGCGCGGCCAGCGGGTCGGTGGGCTTGCGTTCGAAGACCGCCGGGCCGAGTTTCAGCAAGGCCGGCTGGACTTCTGTCTCAAATTCTTCCCGCAACTTGGCGATCGCCAGTTCGAGCTTCTTTTGTTCTTCCTTGGTCTTGGCGGATTCAAAATCGGAGCGAATTTTCGCCGCCGATTTCATGATTTTTTCGTGCCGGGCGGTCAATTCGCCCCACTGTTTGAGCAATTCCTTTTCGCTCAATTTCGAGACCGGTTCCGACTTCGACGAGGCATCTTTCTTGGCAGGCTTGTCATCGGCACCGACCCTTGTAATCCACATGGCTGTGGAAGAAATGGTCGCCAACAGGATCGTCAAAATGACCAGACTGAAACGTCGCATGCCTGACTCCGCGGGTGGATCGCCGGACTGTGCCGGGAAACGGGAAGATTCCGAACAGGTTGCGGAGTTTAGGTAAAGACCGACTTTGGGCAAAGACCAAATCCGGGCGGCTATGACCGCAAATCGGGTTCACTGGGCAGGCGCAGGCGTTGCGAACCGTACAGCTTGCCCGGGTCAAAATCTCGCTGTGACATGAGTGGCAAGAATCCTCGCGCAGGAAACCCGGGGTTCGCGTGTGCGCTCGGCAGGTCGTCTTCAGACGCCCGACGCAGAGTCCGAAAATAGACAGCAGTTGAGTGTCGCTTTGCTGTTTTCTTGCAGGAGAATGTCATGCCTGAAATCCTGCGTACCGTCTCAGACGACCAGATCGCTCTTGGAATTTGCTTTGCGGCTGTCGCGATTTCCGGGCTGATCATGCACTTCAGCATCCACGTGGGACGGTTGACCGGGCGCGTGCGTCTGCATCAGACCCCCGAACAAGGCAGCGTCCAGTTGCCGGAAATTCAGGTGGCGCCGACGATTCGAACTGAAAATACTTCAGTCCGCGAACGCGCTGCCTGATTCCAGGCTGATTTCCCAGATCACTTTGGCGGGCGACCTTCGTGGGACCGGAGCAGCGCCAGCACCCGTTCCATGTCGGCCGCCAGAGGCGCTACAAAGGTCACCAGATCGCGGGTGATCGGGTGCTGAAACCGCAGACTGAAGGCGTGCAGCGCCTGTCGGTTCAGTAATTCGGTCGTGTCGCTGTATGTCTGGTCTCCCGTTTCTCCCGCGGGAGTTGGAGATTCGGCGGGCGCTCGCCGCAGTTCTTCCAGCGTGAATCGACCGGAGTGACTGTAGAAGTCATCTGAGATCACGGGGAATCCGATTCCGGCGAGGTGTACCCGAATCTGGTGCAGGCGGCCCGTGTGTGGCTCGGCACGAACCAGCGTGAATCGGTCGAATCGTTCCACTACTTCGTAGAGGGTCCGCGAGGCCCGTGCATCGACCGCATCAGGAGCGGTGGACATGCGGATGGTCCCTCCCCCCGGCCATTCGCCGATGGGCAGGTTGATCTCACCCCGATCGTCGGGAATCCGGCCATGGACAATGGCCAGATAGTTCTTGAGCACTCGCCCTTCTTCGAAGTGAATCCCCAGTTTGCGGTGAGCCAGATGGTCTTTCGTGCAGACCATGACGCCGCTCGTTTGCCGATCCAGTCGATGGACGATTCCCGGACGGACCAGCCCCTTCTTCTGGGTCTGCTTGTCGAAATGTGCCTGCAGAACATTGGCGAGTGAACCCGAGACATAGTTGCCGCAGGGGTGCACGACGATATCGGGCGGTTTGTTCACGACGATCAGCCACTCGTCTTCATGAATGATCTGCAGGTCGCGCGGTTCCGGGGGCAGCAAGTGATCCGGAGGCTCGATCAACCGCACCTGCACGGTTTGCCCACGGTAGACTCGATCTTCAGATTCCGCCACGACCCCTTCAATCCGGATCTGGCCGGCCCGAATCAACCGCTGCATCCGGTAGGGGGTGTAATTGCGAAAATGCCGTACCAGAAAACTATCGACGCGCACGCCGTGGAGATAGTTTTCAACGGTCAATTCAGCCGTGAAAGGGAAGGGGGCGCTCACGTTCAAAATCGAACCATGTTCTGACAGTCTCTGCTCACATCGGCACGAGGCCGTTGCAATCGGCGGGGGATTTCTTCAGCGGGGTAAACGGCGGGCCTCAAGTCTGGCGACATCACGATCGGAAAGCGAGCATTCAGCGTACGACACAGGCTCGCAGTGTGGAAACAGCCGCGGCAATTCCCCTGGTTGCAGGGCGAAATCGGGATTTTTCATGCGACTGGCCGGACGTTGCAGATGGGCCACCGTAAACGTCTCATAATACAACAGCCCACCCGTTCTTAAGGCCGACTCGATCAGTCCGGGAAGTCGGTCACGATCGAGGAACCGAAATACCAGCGCCAGGTCATAACTTGCGGGGGCTGGGTTGGAGTCCATCAGGTCCGCGGCGATCCATTGCACGCTGGCTCCCACTCGGCCCGCCAGTTCGGCTGCATGCTGTAACCCGGTCGGAGAAATATCGACCGCGTCGACCTGCCAGCCCTGCTGGGCCAGCCAGATCGCATTGTGCCCCAATCCACAGGCGAATTCCAAGGCTCGCCCCGGCGGAACATGCGCCAATTGTGACGTCAGCCACACGTCGGGAGAGATGGCGTCCGGCGTGGTCAATAACGCGTACTTCGCGTTCCAGCGTTCGAGTTCTGCCGAGGGCATTCCAGGGCTTATCTGGCAGGTCAGTAAGGTGAGACAACGAAAATCAAAACGGCGACTCCGGCAACGCAGCCGCCGTGTTAGTGATCGTCACTCGAGGTGAGGTCCAGCTATTGGCTGAGCTTTTCGATCAACAAGGCACGCACGGTCTGTGGATCGGCTCCCTTGGCGCCCTTCATCACCTGACCGATCAGAGCGCCGACGGCGTTCTGCTTACCCGATTTGAAATCGGCAACGGCTTTGGGATTCTTGCCGATCACCTCGGCGATCGCCCGCTCGAGTTCGCCCGTATCGGTCACCAACGCCAGTCCCTTTTCCGCGATGATCTGGTCGATGTGTGTCGACGAAATCGGGCGGCGGTCCGGATTCTCGGCAAGCAGGTCCATGAACACTTCCCGGGCGCTCTTGATCGAGATCTGCTTCTTGATGATCCGTTCCAGCAGATTCCCCAGCACGGCAGCCCGAATCGGGAATTGACCGATCGGCAGGTTGCGTTCGTTTATTTCCCGCAACACGTCTTGAGTCACCCAGTTACAGGCTTGCTTGCCGTCGCCGCACAGACGGGCGACTTCTTCAAAGTAGCTGGCAAACGCCTGCCCCTGGTCGACGATTACGCGGGCGTCGTACTGCGAGAGGCCGTATTCCCCATTGAATCTCTTGCGCAGGTCGGCGGGAAATTCGCCCAACCCGGCTCGCACCGATTCGAGGAATTCCGGACTGACAGTGACCGGCACCAGATCGGGGTCGGGGAAGTAGCGGTAATCCGAGGCTTCTTCCTTGCCGCGCTGGGGGACCGTTTTGCTGCGGGCGGCATCCCAGCCGCGCGTTTCCTTGGGCACTTCGCCCATCTTTTTGCCCGAGCGTTCCCATTCCTCAAGCTGCCGTTTGATCTCGTACTCAATGGCCAGTTCGACGTTGCGAAAGCTGTTGAGATTCTTAATTTCGACAATCGGCGTCGCGATCTTGTGGCCGTCATCCTGATGGATATGCAGGTTCACGTTGGCGTCGCACCGCAGGCTGCCTTCCTGCATGTTACAGTCCGAAACGTTGAGATAGGTCAGCAGCAGTTTCAGTTCTTCCAGGTACTGCTTGGCCTCCTGGGGCGAACGCAGATCGGGCTGTGAGACGATTTCGAGCAACGGCGTGCCGGCCCGGTTCAGGTCCACCTGGCTGTCGGTGCCGCGACCCGTTTCGTCGTGCATGTTCTTGCCCGCGTCTTCTTCGAGGTGGGCGCGAATGATGCCGATCTTACGGGTTTCGCCCCCTTCGGTTCCGACTTCAATTTCCAGAAAACCGTCGTCACTGAACGGGAGATCGTACTGGCTGATCTGGTAACCCTTGGGCAGATCGGGGTAGTAGTACTGCTTCCGATCCCATTTGGTGAACGGCGCGATGTCGCAATTCAGGGCCAGTGCCGTTTTCACTGCCAGTTCGAACGCTTTGCGGTTCATCACCGGCAACGAACCGGGCAGTCCCAGGCAGACGGGGCAGGTCTGGACATTCGGATTGGTGGGATTGAATGCCGTCGAGCACCCGCAAAAAATCTTGCTGTCGGTGAGCAGTTGCACGTGCACTTCCAGCCCGATAATCGTCGTCGTGGTCATAGGGAACAAAGTTCGTCGATGTGTTTTTTACTTCTGATGCGGGGCTGCCATCCCGGCTTGCCCCTGCTGCTTCGCAGTCGCCGAGATTCTGACATTCCCATTCCGGAGGGTCAATGGACGGGATGCCGTACATACGATCTCCGCTCAGCCCCGAGCAGGTAACGCGCTGATCCGCTTTTTTGGTCGCCGTTCCGTTACTGGCCGGCTTCCATCGACAGCAATCGCGATTTCAGATCGACTCCCAGCGGGGCCGAGTAGCCTCCGATCTTACCCCCGGCAGCCACCACGCGATGGCACGGAATGATGATCGGAAACTGATTGCTCGACATGACCGTGCCGACCCCTCGGGCCGCCCGGGGAAAACCGGCTTTTTCGGCCAACTGGCCATACGTCAGCGTTTTGCCGTAGCCAATGCGCCGCGTCGTGTTCAACACCTTCCGCTGGAATTCGGTAGTCGCTGGCAGCTCGAGGTCAACATCGCGGAATTCATCGGGAGTTCCCAATGCGTATGTTTCGAGCCGTCTGCGTAACTGCGGATACCAGTCGGTTTCCGCGATGTCTGCGGCGGTTGGGGCCCGTGGGAACCGGGAACGGGCCGCTCTGCGAACCTCGGCGGCGGAAACGTGTCCAGCCATTACGGAAAGCAGGTGCGTGCCGTGCCCGATCAGGCCAAACCAGCCAATATTCGTGGGAAAAATCGATAAGTGGAGCACGCCGTCGGGGCGCTGGGGGCCTCGAATCCGGGGCGGGGCACTTTGACCCATGTGGGCAACTCCTTTACAATAAGCGTAGCCTTCAATAAGGTCACAACGCAATTCATTCCCTTCGAAGATAGAAAGACAGTTCCCGGACCGTGCCGCGGGAAGAGTTCGCTGCGTTTTCAGCGTGGCGGGTATTCCGCGAATAAACAAGCATGTTCACCAGCCGGGGTTAAATCCATGGCCGACTATTCATCGCTGGCGGACGATTTTTACTGCAACATGAACTTGAATACCGAGATGGCTCTCCCGGCAGCCCGGGAGACGATTCTGGGGTTTTTCGAACGTGTGCAGAAGACGTATCCCACCATGCGGAATTTCTATACCAGGGATTCCGGGG
The DNA here is from genome assembly GCA_018242565.1 of Planctomycetota bacterium. GTDB lineage: Bacteria > Planctomycetota > Planctomycetia > Planctomycetales > Planctomycetaceae > JACQFH01. Next base: position 10,213 of record JAFEBR010000674.1, read on the forward strand.
ATTTCGTGCTGGAAGAAGACAAAGAGCACGGCAATTACCGCTGGATCAGTATCGAATCCCGCCGCGTCTGCAGCGGTTATGTGAATCCCCCCAGCATCGATGCCGCAATGGAGCAGCATAAACTGGTGTTGGAACTCATTCCGTATATGTTGTCCGTCAGCCCGCTCGATTGCGAAGCGCTGGACTGCATGATGGGGTTTGATTTCTCGTACCGCGGTAATCACGACGCACTGGTCGCCGAGGCGCTCGGCGCTTCGTCGGCGCTCGATGGCCTCATCGATCTGCCCGGCTCGCAGGTCATCAATTTTGAGCCTTCAATGACCGTGGCACTCGATGATGCCTGCCGGCTGCAGGCTCGCCTGATGGTCGAAACCCGGACCAATGCCTACCATGTCCGCCGCAGCGAATACCCCGAAGAACAGATCAGTGTCTACTTCACGTTGCGGCAGTATGGCAGTTTGCCCCCCGGGTTTTCGTTTGAGCAAACCCTCGACAAGCTGCGGGAACACAACGAACGGCTGATGAATCAGTTCGTTGTCGATCAGGTGCTGCGACCGTTGCAGCAGGCGATCTCGGCGAAGTAGTTCGTGGCGGCCGGGCATCGGCCGTCCTGGCCCTCAGTCTCGTTCGCGCCGCTTTCGCATGTGGCCTGCCGAAGATTGAAAGAACTTCTGCCGCCGCTGTGCCGTTTCCGCAGAATCGGCAGGCTGCGACGCACGCAGGTCTTCGATGTTCGCGGCGCAATACCGACAGCCCACTGTTTCGACGTGAAACAGAATGTACTGCGCCAGGTTGGTCTCGAGGGCCCCGAGCAGGTAGGAGCCCAACTGGTGACGTGTCGGACAACTCAGCCGGCTCCGTCGCCAGATTTCGCCCACGGTGTGTCCCTGGGCCTCCCGCTGATCCCGTAACTCGGCGGTCCGCAGGCGTAAGGGCTCTGAGTCTCGCAAGGCCGCCTCGATCGCCGTCATTCGGGTGACGGGCAACCCCTCATCCAGATAGGCCAGTAGTTCAGCATCTGTAAATTGGGTGGACATCTTCAGTTAGTCCTGCGGTTTGGGTTTTGCCGGGCGAGGCCGACCCGCGCGGGGTTTGCCAGGCCGCGAGCCAGGTTTCCCTGTTGATCTGGTCTTGGATTTCGACGCCGAGGGCCGTCGCGCACCAGCCCCGCTTGGGGGATGAGGCTTCGGCGCTTTGAATCCCGTCGCGGCGACACAGATTTCCTGCCGGTTGTGATGCAGTTGTCGGGCGGTTACGTCTCGAAAACCCCACGACCGGATTCGCGAGAGGAACTTGGGGATTTCGTCGGCCAGCGACCATTCGACCAGCTTGAGTGTCAACAACAACCCCTTAAATCGGACTCCCGGATGCGCGACGATGGCCTTGACGGTATCGAGCGTGTAATTGGGGGGCAGGTTGACATCACAGGTGAGCCAGTCGACGCCGATGAATTCACTGCGGGGAACTTCTTTCGACCGTTTGCGGATATGGCGAAACTGCGGATCGGCCAGCACGGCTGGGGCCATTTCTGCCGGGTCGACTCCGATCACCTTCAGTCCCCGTGACAGCAGGTACTGCGACGCGCCCCCGGGGGCCGAGCCGATTTCCACCACGGTTTGCCCGGCTTCCAGCGGGAATGCCGACCAGTTCACCGCCTCTTCCATTTTCAGCCAGGCCCGCGAGACAGCCGTCTCGGGAAGTTGGGCAGTCGAGAGTCCCCCCGGCAGGCGACTGACCCGTGTCTGCAGTTTATGGCAGCCCACCCACCATTCTTCGGGCTCGACGACGATCACGTCGGCCACGAGGGGTGTCTCGGACACGCTGGGATTCGTGCCGTCCGCCGCACCGGCGGGCCGCAAGCCGGCCGGCGATTCCTGGACTTCTGCGGGAGCCGACTCCGTAGAGACGGCGGGCCGCTGGGACAGCAGGAAGCGTTCAATCTCCTGGCTTTCGGCGGTCAGGCCCGGTTCGTAATCGCGGTATCCCGGCGTGTATCGATCGCGCGGCCAGACGTGGAGTTCGGTCGCGGGCACCGGGGTCAGCAGTTCCCAGACGGTCCGGGCGCGATTTTCGGGAGTGGTTCCCTGCACCTTGCCCAGACACTGGCCCGCCGCCCGGGCGAAGACCAGTCGGTCGCTCCAGTTTTCAGGCAGGCTGGCATGCGGTGCCAGTTTGAACGTGAGGAACCCCGGACGCGAGAAGGCAAATCGCAAGGCGGGACAAACCCGGGCGACTTCGTTCTTCAACGCCGGTTCGGCCCCGACTTGACAGGTCACATACACAAACAACGCTGATTCCGGCACTTTGGCGCTCACTACTTAGACTGCGGCAGCAATTCGTTCGCATTCCTTCGAGGCCAAACGAAAATCCACGACTCGCCTCTCAAATCCGACGCTGGGTATTGTACTCGCGGCGGCCGGTATTTGCATTACGCAGCCGTTTTCGGGGGCTGATGTGGTCCGCCATCCGGGCTTCGGGGCCAGAAGTTGCGAAAAGATGTCGGAAAACGGCTTTTGATCGGAAGCTGGGCGTTCGCATGGCCGCGACAAATCGGTCTCGCTCGTCTGATTCGTGAATGGTTCGCCGGCCAGTCGCACGCGGCACGAGCAGAACCGGCAGGCCGCGTCGATCCGGTTCGCGTCGCGGGAGCCAGTTACCCACAGAGCGGAAGAAGTTGCCGACCAACAGACAGCCCACGGAGGCCGTGTGGGGGTGATGATCAGGCCCCGGCGCTTGGTATTGGCGACAGAGCCGGCGGACTTGAGGTACCGGTCGGCGTCGATCTGATCGGGCAGCGGTTGCTGCTGGGCCGAGCGGCCACCCACACGGGCCTGCGCGGGGTCTTGAACGGCCGTCTTGATCGTCGTTGCAAGGTCGTCTGCCACAGGACACCAAACAAAAAGACCGTGCGAGGATGCGGCCCCGCACGCCCTTCAGGTGGTGCCACGTGGATCAGACGCGGCTGTTCACTTCACGCTATCAGTAATCTACGCCGCGCGAAGACGATCCGCACGGGGTTTGGGTGAGATTGGGGAAATGGCGCACACCCCGTGTACGAGGGGACGTTTGGTTAAACTGACATTCACTGTCCAACACGCGGAAGCTAGACTCGCTTCGTGAGCGATTGCCCTCAATTTCAATTCGCCGACCACACTGCGGAAGGATACCGATGGCGAACCTCAATGATCGGCCCTACGCATGATCGAAACGATTTTCAATTGTTGCGAGGCGATGCTCTGGATGGCGTTCGCAGTTGTCGTGGCCGTTCGCTTCCATCATTCTGCGGGGAACGTGCCACGTACGGCACGTATCATGGCCGTATTCTTCGTCTTGTTCGCCATTTCCGACCTCGTTGAAATGCAGACCGGTGCATGGTGGCGACCACTCGGCCTCTTGCTTCTCAAAGGAGTGTGTCTGATTGGGTTAATCTTGTGCTTTTTGATCATGCAGCGTGGACTGCGAGCCAACTCTGCGTTGGGCCAAGTAGATTCCAAAGCAGGTCCAGCGAAAGCCGCGGGCGGCGAATAGAGGCAGTGTGACCCACACTCATTGTCCAACGCCGCGCGACTTTGCTTTCCACGCAGAATCCCGCCGGTGTAGAATGCGAGCATGAACCGCAAGCCAAAGCGCACTTGGGCTAGAATCTGGGAGGTCGTTGCACTCATGTCCATCGCCATCGGCGTGGCGGCCGAGTTCGTAAAGCCTACCAATTTGACGATGTCGCTTGTCGCGCTTTTCCAATTCGCGGTTTTGATTCTGGCATATATCTGGCTCGTAAACTGGCGACCACGCTCGATCAGACCCGAATGGCGCGAGCAAATCAGGGGAATGTTACCGCTGGTTGTCGACAATCAGTCCGGCAATCATCCCGTCCCAAATGCAGACGCCGCACCCAATTCAGATTGCCCACCAACCCCATGATCGCGCATTTGGCATTCATTCCGACAACCCGCGGTGTTATTCTGACGCCATGAACACACCACTCGATCGGCGAACCTGGAGGCAGGTTGGAGCGATATGCGCGTACGCAGCGGCTTGGTGTTGGATCTGGGGATTCGGAGGCAGGATTCTCATCGGTTGAGGTGAGGTCGGCCTGCTCGCGCTTCCCGATGCCGCCGAAAGTTGGCGAAAGTGCATTCTCGTTTGGGGCGTCATCAGCACGATCAACGCGGTCCCCGTTGGAATCTGTGTCAAGTTGGCTCACCCCAAAAGAAGCGAGATGATTACGTTCTTCGGGGGCATGATACCTGCTCTGGTGATTTATGGCCTCGTTCTCCTGACCCTGGCGAGAGCGATTCGGTAACTGGACACCCGCAGCACGCGTTCGGGTACAGGTTGTTCCGACTTCATACCCCAACACCCCGCTCTTCCGTCCGATTCAGTTTGCCACAATTCCGGCACTTCCGCATCCGGTAAGTCCGCTTCCCGTGGCGTCGGGGGTACATCGCGGGCATGTGC
>JAFEBR010000675.1 GCA_018242565.1 Planctomycetota bacterium
CAGGTGCGCGATGGCGACCTCTATATCTCGGGGAAGATCCAAACGAAGGATTATGCCACACAGCGGGGGATCCGGATTCCCGTTTACAACCACGACTACCGTCCCGCAGATGACGACCCGGAATGGCGGCCGCGCTGGAAAATCGGCCGTCGTGGCAGTGCGTGGCGGGCCGTCGGCAGTCATTTCCGTTTCACAGGCAGCCAGAACTCCGCCTCGGAAGATTTCGAATGGGTATACTACCGTCATTGGATTCGGGAGGGGGGGCAGCAGGTCACCTCGCGACCGCTGCCCGACTGGACTCCCGAACTGCAGAAACTCGCGGGCCGCTCGGCGGCATTGAGTTATGACCAATCCAGACAGCGTCTGGTCTGCTGCGGCACGATGTCGCTGGAAACCCGCGATCGACTTTTGGCCAACACCGATGCCCCCACGTCCCGCCGGGCGATTCAGCAACTCTACGAGGCGTCGCACGTGGGCCCGATTGTCGATAACTATGGCTACAACAAGGGGCAGGACGGGCGGGGGCAGCACGAAGTTCGCGACCTGATGCTGTCGGTGGAAGTGCTGCCACCCGAGAACGCGGGCGAGTTTGCCATCAGCATGACCGATGGCTCAGCCGAGTTTCTCGTGGTGCTTGATTTTGAAAAACGCCAGGTTCGGTTGGTTTCAGCACGCACTCAGCATGAATTACGATCCGCCTCGCTGGGACCGTACAAAGCGGGTCAGCCGATCCTGGTGGAAGTCTCGCTGATGGATCGCCAGGTCCTGGTCGCTCTCAATGGCCAATTGCCGTTCGATCCGATGCGGTATCCCGTCCGGGCAGATCGGGGCCCCACTCCCCGCGTCCCGGTGCGGTTTGGAGCGCGCGGCGGGGCTCTGGAGGTGCGTTCCCTGCAGTTGTTTCGCGACGTGTACTATACGCAGTCAACCGGCCAACGGGGTTGCACCGTGCCTGTCACGCTGCGAGCGAATGAATATTTCGTTTTGGGAGACAACAGCCCCGTATCACACGACAGTCGCTATTGGGGCGAAGATCTCGAACTGACTCAGGACCTGCTGTTGGGCAAACCCCTGGTGGTGCACCTGCCCAGCCGAAAAAAACGCATCCAGATCGGCAGTTGGGAGACCGAGATCCGGATTCCCGAACCATCCCGAATCCGCTATATTCACTGACTTGGACGGAGGATTGGCCGGACAGCGTCAAGATTCCGAATCCCTCGTCGAATTGCTGAAAGAGAACGCGAACTGGCGATGCCCGCTTCGGCTTCTGGCCATGGCGGCCTGCAGCATTTGAAATACCGCAAATTTGTCTTACTTCAGGGTGGCCCAGCAGCGTGCAAAACGGAAAACAAAAACCAGCCAGTGAGCCGGCAAAATCCGGAACGCCCCAGACGACCCCGGCCAGCGAGACTCCCAGGAAGAAGTCGTCCGACAGTTCCCGCGAGACGATTGAATCGATCGTCGTGGCCTTTGTGCTGGCCTTTTTGTTCCGGACGTTTGAAGCCGAAGCCTTCGTAATTCCCACCGGGTCGATGGCCCCCACGCTGTACGGCCAGCATCGTGACACGGTTTGCGAGCAGTGCGGCACCCGGTTCGCGACGGGTGTCGATTCGTCGGGCACCAGCGGCAACGAAATTCGCGATGGCGAGATCTCAGCGGGGTCTCGATCGCAGTTCGCGATCTGCGCCAACGCCAATTGCCGGTATCCAAATAACGTCCTCGACCGCGAAATGTTCGCCGGCGATCGCATTCTGGTCAACAAGTTTCCGTATGAATTCCACGACCCCGAACGCTGGGATGTCGTCGTCTTCAAGTTCCCTGAATCGGCGAAAACGAACTACATTAAACGGCTGGTGGGGCTCCCCGGCGAAGAGTTGAAGATCAGCGGCGGAGACATCTGGACCCGCAAGCTCGACGAGCAGGGACAAGGGGTGGGCATCTTCGAGATGGCCCGCAAGCCTCCCGAAAAACAGCGACAGATTCAACTTCTGGTGCACGACAACGACTGCCCGGCCACCAAACTGCTGGCCACGGGTTGGCCGGAAAGCTGGGCCCCCGAAGAAGAACAGGGGACGGGCTGGGTGGCGGACACGAAAGCCCGCTCGTTCCGGGTCGATCCTGTCACGCCCGGCGATGATCACGAAGACTGGCTGCGATACACGCACTACGTGCCCACGGTTGCCGATTGGGCGCGTGCCGACGAGGGAAACCCGCCGCGAACGGCACCCAAGCCGCAACTCGTCACCGATTTCTATGCTTACAACAACCGGGTTTCGGTGAACGATTACCGCCGATGGGTCGATCGGGATGAAGGTCTCGGCGGGGAATCCCCCCTGTGGGTGGGGGATTTAACCCTGACCTGCACGATTGACGTCCTGCAACCTGGTGGCGAAGTGATTCTGGAACTGGTCGAAGGCCAACGGCGGTACCGCTGTCGGATCGATCTGAAAACGGGACGGGGCCAACTGGAATATACCCCCGAACTGACCCACAGCGACGAAGAGTGGAAAGACGCCGGCGAGGCGTTCGACACGCCACTCAACAAACCGGGCACGTACAAAGTCAGTTTTGCCAACGTCGACGACCGGTTGTGCGTCTGGGTCGACGATAAACTCGCCAAGGAACCACTCGATTTCAAAGAAGGCTCGAAGTACCCGCCGCAGTTTCCGCCGATTCGCTCGTCGGACGCCGATCATCGCCCGGTGGGCATTTGCGCCCGCGGAGCCAAACTGCGGGTCTCGCACCTGAAAATCGAACGCGACATTTACTATAGCCCTGAGCCGCAGACGATGAACTCGGATCAGGAACTGTTCTTCAAAATGCACCGTTACGCAGACAACAGCGCCAACGATGAATTCCTGATGCTGGGGGACAACAGTCCCCGCAGTAACGACAGCCGCCTGTGGGCACCGCCGCATACGGTGGCCCGGCACCTGCTGATCGGCAAAGCCTTTTTCGTGTACTGGCCGCATGCCGTGCCTTTTTTGAACGACGGCCGGGGCTTTCCGGTTTTTGGACAATATATCGAACCGCGTCGTTCGGGCTCGGGGGAACCCCCGGGACCGCCGATCCCGAAATTCAGTGTGCCCTTCTATCCAAATTTCGGTAGAATGCACCGCATCCGGTAGCTCGCGTGGAGCGCCGGCAAATGTCACCATGCCACGTTGTTCCTCATTTCGCAGGATCCGAACACTCGCCGATCGGTAACGGCACGAACCCTGCGTGTGATGTGAGAAGTCAAGGAGGACTTCAGAATGCCTCGCCTGGAATGCATTGGCCTGAAAAAAATCTACGGCAGCCGCACCGTTGTGAATGATGTGAGTTTTCACGTCGAACGGGGCGAGATTGTCGGGTTGCTGGGCCCCAACGGGGCCGGGAAAACGACCTCGTTCCGCATGACCTGCGGCATGATCGACCCCACGGCCGGGCGTGTGCTGCTCGATGACGTCGAAGTCACCGACTGGCCGATGTACAAACGGGCTCAACAGGGGATGGGCTACCTGGCGCAGGAATCGAGCGTGTTCGTCAAACTGACGGTCGAGCAGAATATCCTGGCGATTCTGGAAATGCTGCATGTGGGCCGTAAAGACCGCAAACGCATGACGGCCGATCTGCTGGAGCAGTTCGGGCTGACCAAGCTGACCAAGGCCAACGCGGCCCACTTGTCTGGTGGTGAACGCCGGCGTCTGGAAATTGCCCGCTGCCTGGCGAGTAAGCCCTCACTGATTCTGCTCGACGAACCGTTTACCGGGATCGATCCCGTTACAATTCAGAGCATTCAGGAGATCATTCGCGACCTGCGAAATCGGGGGATCGGCATCCTGCTGACCGACCACCGCGAAATGGAAACACTGACGATCACCGACCGGAATTACATCATTTGTGCCGGGCGAGTGCTGGTCTCAGGCGACTCCGAAACCGTGCTCAATGACGAAGCGGCACAGCAAGCGTACTTCGGCAAACGGTCGTACCACACGTCGGGCATGCTGAATTCGCCCGACCGGGCGGCCTGACGGCAACCCCATGGCGGGGCCGGCTAGCGCGGCCCAATGTGTGATTCAAGGCGAGCCCGCTCCACCGTTTCTGGCCGGGGCGGGCTCATTTTACGTCCCCCCCCAGGATCCCCCAGTGATCAGCCTCGGCTTTCGTCCGAGAACTGGCCACCCCAATTCTCTCTGTGGCCAGATCGCGGCCCCCCAGAGCCCGCGATGTGGGACGGGTTATGGCGATTATGAGGGGAAAACCGGGGAAAACCGGGCCGAAATCGGGTGTCCACGGTCCGACTTGGCCGAGGTGTGGAACAAACCCGAGCCGCAAGAAAAAGGGTAAATTTGCACAGGTAGCATCTTGACCGCGCTTTTTGGCGGGTCTACAATCAATATTGCCTGATGGATTGTTCAACAGGCAGCAGGGACGCAGCGTCCTGGCGGGAGATTCTCGATCAGCAGCGATCGCCCCCGTCTGGCGCAAGTCGCCCGGAAAGGTTGGAGAACAGCTCGTAATGTTAGTTCTTTCTCGGAAAAAGAACGAGAGCATCGTGATCGACGACAAGATTGTCGTCACGGTGGTGGAAATTCGCGGCGACAAGGTGCGGCTGGGCATCGAAGCGCCGAAAGAAGTTCCTGTCCACCGGAAAGAAGTTCATGCCGCGATTATGGCGGAACAGACACAGCAGGAACCTCCTGCCGTGTCGTCTGCCGAAAACCCGGCGTGATTTTCGATTGTCGGTCTAGACGATGTGTGGGTCTCGTCGAACTGGTACAGAGCGGCGCCTGAAGGAAACAGACGATTTGCATTGCAGAGAGTCGAATCCGAAAGCGATCTGCGGGGCATTCTGTTTTTACGTTGTGGGCTGTTCAAATTCGACGGCGTGGTTTCTATAATCGCCGTTCCGCCTGTTTTTGCCAATGACGTCGTGACGCCTGCGGCCGCGGTGTTCACTCCAACTTCTGACGGATCGACCTGTTAATGACGCTGGCGCAAGTCTTAGAGGGGCAGTTTCGCGGAGACATTCGCTTTCGAGGCGCGGCCTACATCAAGGCCGAACGCGTTTCGATCACTCGGGTCACTCCGGAGACGATTTTTGCCGTCGTGACCGATGGCATCGACTACCAGACGCAACTGTCGCGTGAAGGGTCGGAATTACGGATGTTCTGCACCTGTGCGCAGGGCGATCGTCCCAATCCTGCATGCAAACATCTCTGGGCCACGGTCCTCGCCGTCGATGCGGGGGGCCTGATTTCTGGTGCGATTCGCCCCGGGCACATCCCGCCATTCGTCGCCGAACTCGACCAGCCCATATCGATCGAAGATTACTGGGAACAAGATTCCCACCGCGACGTCTACACTCCGCCTCCCACCGCACGGCAAACACCTCGCGCTGCGGCGGCCGCCTCCGTCCTCGCGCCGGCCGTCACCGGGTGGAAATCTCAGCTCCAGAAGCTGAGCGAAGACATGCATGTCGAGGCCACCACCGGGGCCACGGCGGCACGCGAACGCGAAATCATCTATGAGTTCGACCTGGCCGTGGGGCGTGAGAAACGGCAGTTAATCATCGAAACCTCGCAGCGGCAACGACGCTCGAATGGCCAGTGGGGCAAGCGCAAACCGCTGAAACTGAAGCCGGGGCAACTCGACGACATCGAGCGCGATGACGACCGGCGCATCCTGGCGTATTTAGCGGGTGGCGCTCCCGAGCGCACCACCTGGTCCCCCACGCAATCGGACTCGCAGCCGACCGCCTCGCGCTACACCCTGTCGCACAGCCTGTCAGAAGTCCTGCTGCCGATGATTTGTGCGACGGGACGCGCCGTGGTCCTCGGAGAAGATGGCGAAAAAACAAAGCCGCTGGAATGGGACGACGGCCCGGCCTGGGAGTTGTGCGTCGCAGTTGAGCCGGCCGAGTCCGACGCGGGTTGGATTCTCTCGGGCAACCTGCGCCGTGGCGAAGAGACGCTCTCGTTTGCTGACGCACGGCTGATTATTCCCGGAGGGTTGGTCATTGCCCGCGGCAAAGTGGCCCGCTTCCAGGATTTCGAAGCATTTGGCTGGGTCGAACTGCTGCAGAACGACAGTCGCATCGAAGTTCCCGCCGAAGAAGGGCACGAACTGATCGACCGTCTGCTCGACATGCCGCAACTTCCGCGAATGGAACTGCCACCGGAATTGCGTCTCGCCGAAATCACGGCCAGGCCCACGCCCCACCTGACACTGCACACCCCGCGTGGCATTCGCTGGCAGCATGAACGCATTCCGGGCGAAGTCAGCTTCGAATACGAAGGCACCGTCATTCGCAGTTCGAGCCCGCAAAGCGCGATCGTACAGCGTGAGATGAATCGCTGTATCACCCGTGATCGCCCCACGGAAGATGCGGCCTGGAACGATTTGATTGACCTGGGTGGTCGGCGCCTGCTGAATGTGTTTCACAGCCGTTCGGATGTCGAAATCTCGGCCAAAGCGCTGGGACATGTCGTCCGCGGCCTGTTCAAGCAGGGCTGGCAGGTGCACGCCGATGGCAAACAGGTCCATCAACCCGCGCCGCTGGCCTTTGAAATCAAGACCGGAATCGACTGGTTCGAACTGTCGGCGACAGTCAACTTCGAAGGGCGCACGATTCCGTTTCCTGAGCTCTTGTCGGCCCTGGCGCGCGGCGAGTCAACGATCCGGCTGGATGACGGGTCGCTGGGGATCGTTCCCGAAGAGTGGATGAAGCAGTACGGCCTGCTCGCCGGGTTGGGAATCGCGGATGGCGAACAAGTCCGTTTCTCACGCACCCAGGTCGGGTTGCTCGACGCGCTGCTGGCCGCTCAGGAATCAGTCCGGTTTGACGCCGGCTTTGATGATCTGCGTCGTAAGGTTAAGGAATTCTCGGGAATCGGGATCGCCTGTGAACCGGAAGGCTTTGCCGGCGAACTGCGCCCCTATCAACGTGCCGGTGTAGGCTGGCTCGAGTTCCTGAATGACTTTCAATTCGGCGGCTGTCTGGCCGACGATATGGGTCTCGGTAAGACCGTCCAGTTTCTGGCGCTGCTCCAGGATCGACACCGCAAGGGGCAGATCCAGGACCCGACGTTAATCGTCGTCCCCAAATCACTGATCTTTAACTGGCACCAGGAATGTCTGCGGTTTACTCCAGACCTGACCGTCATTGAATACACCGGACTGGCCCGAGGCTCGTTGCGCAAGAAGTTCAGTAAAGCCAATATCGTCCTCACGACGTATGGCACAGTCCGCCGCGACATTCTGCACCTCAAAGAAATTCAGTTCGAGTACATTGTTCTCGACGAAGCGCAGGCCATTAAGAACCCCGGTTCACAGGTGGCCAAAGCGGCGCGACTGCTGAAGGCCCGCAATCGCCTGGCGCTGACCGGGACCCCGATCGAGAACCACCTGCGCGATCTGTGGTCGATTTTCGAATTCCTGAACCCGGGGATGCTGGGTCGGGCGTCGATTTTCAAGTTGCACACGACCGATGGCACCGACGACGAATCGCGTCGGCTGCTGTCGCAGGCATTGCGTCCGTTCATTTTGCGACGCACAAAAGGCGAAGTGGCCAAGGAACTGCCCGACAAATTCGAGCAGACGATTATCTGCAACATGGGCAAACAGCAGGAGCAGTTGTATGCCGAATTGCGGGACCACTACCGCAACTCGCTGCTGGGCCTGGTCAAGAAGCAGGGCATGGCCAAATCGAAGATTCACGTGCTCGAAGCCCTGCTGCGGCTGCGTCAGGCGGCCTGCCACCCCGCTCTGCTCGACGAAAAGCACATCGACGACCCCAGCGCGAAGCTCGACGTTTTGGGACTGCACCTGCAGGACCTGCTCGAAGAAGGGCACAAAGCGCTCGTGTTTTCGCAGTTCACCAGCTACCTGGCCATCGTCAAGCGATACCTTGAACAGCGGAATATTCCTTTCGAATACCTGGATGGTCAAACCCGCAACCGCCGCGAACGGATCGAACATTTCCAGAACGATCCGGCATGTGGCGTGTTCCTGATCAGTCTCAAAGCGGGCGGCCTGGGTCTTAACCTGACGGCGGCTGACTACGTGTTTCTGCTCGACCCGTGGTGGAATCCGGCCGTCGAAATGCAGGCCATCGACCGCG
>JAFEBR010000676.1 GCA_018242565.1 Planctomycetota bacterium
CGGCTGCCGCTTTTTTTATTTCCGAAACCGACTCCCGCCGGACAGACATCGCTCCGCCCGATTTTTTCTTTCGTTTGTATCCGTGACGCCGCCCATTTTCGACACGCCGTCCCGTGACACGTCGGGACCAGCAAAGGTATCCACAGATTTGCACAGATTTTTCCCGATGATCAGCCGGGCCCAAGCACTTGGGATTGCACTCATTTACCGCTTTTGTGGTGCAGGCGTCGCAGGTGCACCGCTTTGGAGTGCGGCCGCCCGGCTGCCGCTTTTTTTATTTCCGAAACCGACTCCCGCCGGACAGGCATCGCTCCGCCCGATTTTTTCTTTCGTTTGTATTCGTGACGCCGTCTGCTTTCGACACGTCGGGAGAAGCAAAAGTATCCACAGGTTTGCACAGATTTATGCCGATGATCTGCCGGGCTCAGGCCTGGGGCATTGAATTTGCTTCCACGTTTTAGTGGTGCAGGCGTCTCGCCATCTTGTCGTTCTTGCGCCAACTGCCTCCTCACCGCCGCGCCACCGATTCATCCAGAATTCCCTGGCCTGTGGTGACGATCCGCCATCATTTTCAGAACCTGCCAACCGTGAACGGATTGCGCATTCGCTACAGCTTGTACCCGTCAGCTTGAGTAAATTCTGCAGGCAGCGGTGACGATAAACTCGTTTTGAATCCACAACCTGCCTGCACTATGAAACAGCCACTCGATACGCCACCTGCCCCTGCGGCGGAAAACCCGGAAGAACTGAAACGAAAACTGCTGGAAGACGCCATCCAGCAGAGCGAGAAACTCGCCGAGAGCGCGCTCGACATGGCGAAATTGTTTATTGCCCACGGGCAAAAGGCGATTGCCCGCCGGCGATTGCAAGAAATGATTCGCACGTTTGAACGCTCGAAGTCCACTCAGGAAGCCAAGTTGCTGCTGAAATCGCTCTGATTCCGTATGGGGCCCGCGGCCAGACGACGCGACTTCGGTCTCTGGCCGGTCGATGGGGCTGTCTGGTATCACACCGCATCGCCGATTCGGTTACTGTGATGCCAACGACCGGGCGTCGGCGTTGGTTTTCGTTCACACTCCAGTCAGGCCTGCATCGCACTTTATGGATTCCATCACCGTTTCTCTCGTGCTCCTGGCCAGTACCCTGGCGGGATTATTCATCGGCGTCTGGCTGCGGTCGGTGTTGCCTGATCCACACTTGAACGCCGATTCGAAAGAAGTGGTCAAGATGGGGACGGGACTCGTGGCCGCCGTGACCGGGTTGGTGCTCGGCCTGCTCACGGCCTCGGCGAAATCGTCGTACGACAGCCAACTCGGAAATCTGCGGCAGATGGCGGCAAACATCGTGCTGGTCGACCGCACCTTAAGTCATTTCGGTCCCGATGGGGATTCGTCGCGTGCCCTGCTGCGCAAAACGGTGCAGTCGTTTATCGACGACCTCTGGTCAGATGCCGCGTACGATCCGTCGCGCTTGGATGAACCTGAGTTCGCGGCCAATGTGATGGATTTCATAGGTTCTGTGCGCCAATTGCCAGTGCAGAATGAAAGCCAGCAGACGATGAAATCTCAAGCACTGCAATTGTGCCTGGAATTGGGCAAGGCCCGTTGGCAGTTGCATCGCTGGGAAGACAGCTCGATTCCTATGCCGTTTCTGGTGGTGCTGAATTTCTGGCTGGCGATTTTGTTTCTGAGCTTCGGGCTGTTTTCACCCCGCAATGCGACCGTGATGGTGGTGTTGTTCGTGTGTGCGGTCTCGGTGGCCGGGGCGCTGTTTCTAATCGTAGAACTCGACCAGCCCTTCGCCGGGTTCGTGCGAATTTCGAGCACACCCCTGAACAAGGCCCTGCTGCAGATC
>JAFEBR010000677.1 GCA_018242565.1 Planctomycetota bacterium
CGACCACCACAACGATCACCGTAAACCGTTCATCTGGACGGCTACCGCCGAGGACATCCTCGCGAAAGTCCGACGCGCTCGGCAAGTTCTCGATAATGTGCAATCTGAGTAGGACACTACACTAGTTCAGTCGGGCCGCGTGGAAATGGTTTGACCGCGGGGATGGAAAATGACGTGGCCGTTACGGAACTTTTTGCCGGGCGGCGGTTGCCTCCAGCGTTCTCCGCGAACGCGGCTACGGGTTGGCGAATGTGGTTACGAGCCTGGGGTTACGGAAATCTCGAAAAAAAATTCGAAGCGTGTCGATTTACGGTCGGGCCGTTCGACAACTTGCTGAATTGCCGCAAATTGGCGGTGTTTCGGTCCCGGAAATACAGAGAGGAATTCCATGAAAGTCATCGTCTTTGTGAAAGCCAGTGCGTCGTCCGAAGCAGGAGCGATGCCCAGCCAGGAACTTCTGGCCGCGATGGGGAAGTACAACGAACAACTTGTGCAGGCCGGGATCATGCAGGACGCGGCCGGTTTGCAGCCTTCGGCGAAGGCGGTGCGGGTCCGTTTTTCGGGCCAGAACCGCACGGTCATCAACGGTCCGTTTGCGGAGACGAAGGAACTCGTCGCCGGTTATTGGCTGTGGGAAGTCAAGTCGCTGGACGAGGCGATTGAGTGGCTGAAGAAATGTCCGAATCCGATGCCGGAGGATTCTGACGTTGAGATTCGACCGTTGATCGGGGCGGAGGATTTGGGAGCCGAGTTCGCCTCCGATCTGCGTGAAGAAGAAGCCCGACTCGGGGCCATCGTTTCCCTGCAGAAATCGACGGTGCAGCCGTATCTGTTCTTCGGCGGGCGCTGCGAGGAAGCGCTGGAGTTTTACAAGCAGGCGTTGTACGCCCGGGTGGGAATGGTGGTTCGATTCAACGAAAGTCCCGAACCACCCCCGCCGGGGATGCTCGCGCCGGGCTTCGAATCGAAAATCATGCACTCGGAATTTCAAGTGGGGGGTATGACCCTCATGGCCTCTGATGGCTGCGACGACAAATCGCAGTTCGACGGCTTTCGGTTGGCGCTGTCTGTGCCGACCGAGGCCGATGCCGATCGGGCCTTCCATGCGCTGGCCGCAGGTGGCAAGATTGACATGCCGCTTGTCAAAACTTTCTGGTCGCCACGCTATGGCATGGTCACCGACAAGTTTGGCGTGGGTTGGATGGTGATGGTTCCCGGACAGAGGCCGTAGCGGCCCGAGCCGCGCGGTAATCTCTTCACTCGAAACAGCAGGAGAAATGCATGTCAAACAAAGCGCGTCTGATCACCGGCTGGGTACTGACTGGACTGGTTGGTCTGTTTCTGATCGGCGCCAGCGGCATACCGAAGTTCATGGACTGGCCTGGCAAGAACGAAATGATGGACAAAATGGGAATCCCCCTGTCGTTGTTGCCGACGATCGGTGTCATCGAGATCGCCGTCACGCTGCTTTATCTGGTCCCGCGGACGTCATTCCTGGGGGCGATTCTGATTACGGGATACCTGGGCGGAGCGATTCTTACGCATGTGCGGATCAGCGATCCCTGGGTTTTCCCGGTGATCATTGGCGTCCTGACCTGGGTGGCTTTAGGCTTACGACACCCTGTGATCTTCAAGCTGGCGCTGACCGGCCGGGCGGGTGACGCATGAAGTACATGTTGCTGGTCTACAGTCCGGAAAATGCCTGGACGCAGGAGGAATGGACTGCCTGCACTCAGAAGTCGCTGGGAATCTGCCAGGAACTGCAGTCGCGGGGGCAGTTCATCGCGGCTTCTCCGCTGCATCCCGTGGCGACGGCGGCCAGTGTGCGGGTGCGGAACGGTCAGGCGCTGATCACCGCCGGGCCTTTCGCCGAGACGACCGAACAACTGGGTGGTTTCTTTCTGATCGATGTGCCCCACCTGGACGAGGCGCTGGCGATTGCAGCCCGGTTGCCGGCGGCGAGCAAAGGAACCGTAGAGATCCGTCCGGTGTCTCCGCTGTCGGGCTTGCCCCCGGATCAGTTCACGGCCACCCCGGCGGGGGGCGTGCCGCAGTCGCGATACATGCTGCTGTGTTACGACCATGAACCCACCTGGAATGCCGCGGGGCCCGAGGCACTGCAGGCGGCTCAGCAGGAAGCAGCGCAACTCACGCAGGAACTGCACGCCCGCCAGGCGTATGTCAGTGCCTCGCCGTTGTATCCTGTCAGTACGGCGACCAGCGTCCGCATCCGCGAGGGGCGGCGGTTCGTCCATGATGGTCCCTTCGCCGAAACCCACGAGTTTCTGGGGGGCTATTACCTGATCCGGGCACGGGATCTCAACGAGGCCATTCAGGTGGCCACCCGGCATTCCGGTGCGCGGGTCGGAACCGTGGAAGTCCGCCGGGTGTTTGAACTGCCGCCGCCTCCTGGAGCGTGAAGTCGGTTGGCCTGTGATGTTGTGAGCGCCGCCCGGAGCAGGACGGCATGCTGGGTGGCACTGAGACTTGGGGAGCGTCCCGCGCGCGGCACACGGACCGGGCGCGGGACGCGACTTGCGAGCACCCCGGGGCACCGATATAAACAGTTTCCTGTCGGAACGCGGGACAATTCGGGCGGTACGAATCGCGTCGGAAGGATCCGTCGCGATCGCACCGTGCTCAGGCCGGAAAGAGCATTATGACGATGACGAACGCTGCGGACCTCGCGGCTGTTCTGCGGAAACTGCAACTCTTGACGCCGGAACAGCTTGCCAAGGTCGACGCCGCGCTGCACAAGCGACCCTTAAGCGCTGCCGCACTGGCGAAAGAACTGCTCAAACAGCAGTGGCTCACGCAGTTTCAGGTCGACTGCCTGCTGCAGGGGCAGGGGGCCGACCTGGTTCTAGGCGAATACCTGCTGCTCGACGAATTGGGGGCGGGGGGCATGGGGCGAGTCCTGAAGGCCCGCCATCGTCGGATGGATCGAATCGTCGCGCTCAAGTTAATTAAGAGGGAACGGCTCGCGAGTCCCGATGCGGTGGAGCGCTTCCAGCGTGAGATTCGGGTCGCCGCCCAACTCGATCATCCGAATCTCGTGCGCGCCCACGATGCTTCACAAGTGGGAGAGACGCATTTTCTGGTGATGGAATACGCAGCCGGCATCGATGCCCATCGGCTGGTTCGTGACGGGGGACCTCTGCCGGCCAGCGTGGCGGCCGAGTACATCCGTCAGGCGGCGGCCGGCTTGCAGCATGCGGCCGAGCGGGGCCTCGTCCACCGGGATATCAAACCCTCGAATCTGCAGGTGACCGACAATCGCACGACAATCAAGATTCTGGATCTGGGGCTGGCCCGCTCGCGTGCCACGCCGGACCAGGCCACGGGGACGGCAGCACGCGAACTCACGCAGACCTGTGCCGTGCTCGGGACCCCCGATTATATGTCTCCCGAACAGATCGACGATCCACGGCGGGCCGACATCCGCTCAGACATCTACAGCCTGGGGTGTACCTTCTACTTTTTCCTGACCGGCCGGGCTCCGTTTGCCGATCTGCCCTGGGAAGAGAAGCTGGTCAGTCACCGCAAAGCTGAGCCGGTCCCCGTCGAACAACTGCGACCGGAAATCTCGACCGCGCTGGGGGCCGTCGTCCGCAAGATGATGGCCAAGCGTCCGGAAGAGCGCTACGCCTCGCCAGCCGATCTCATGGCCGCGCTGGCGCCGTTTTGTCTGTCCGCGAGCCCTTCGCTGCCACCGACGGCGCACTGGTCGGGGACGCAGAGTCCCGCCGGCACGACGGCGCGCGCTGCGACACCCCGTGGCGATCACGGACCCGCGGCGGGGCCGGTGGGCTCGGCGGGGAGCAGTCGCCAGGAGACCAATTCGCCTTACGACAAACCGACCGTGGTCGTCAGCGGGGCCGGTTCGCCTACGACCGGGGCAGTTCGACCTTACCCGAAGTTCCCGTGGGGCTGGCTGGTGCTGAGTAACCTGCTGGTCGTCGCCGCGGTCGTGGGTTACCTGTTTTTCAAAAGCGACGGCTCGGCGAATGGGAGTGGTGCGGGGGGATCGACCTCGTCGTCGAGCGGGACCGCGAACGAGAAAATCGTATTAGAAGAAGATTTTCGTACGACGTATGGTAAGGCCTCGGTCCCCGCGGGATGGGAGGGGGATGCGTTTCGGGTCGTCAAAGTGGAAGATGAAACGTGCCTGGAGGTCAGCCAGATCACGTTGAATCCCCGCAAGGATATGGTCGAACAGAGGAAGCCCCGGTTCATTACGCTGCCGGCACTCAAGCTCGCCGGCAACTTCACAATTTCGGGGGTGTTTCATGCTGAGTCGCGTAACCGGCGGCCCCGCGCTCGCAGCGGGTTTGACCAGAGTCTGACGATCCGCCTCGAGAATCGCGATACAAACGAGGCGCTGGTGGTCGTCATGTTCGACAGCGGCGCCGTGACGATTGGTGACGACGCTCGTGACGCTGCACCGAATTTCAATTCGGAGCTTCCCACGCAGTTTCAGGTGATTCGCAAGGGGACTGAACTGACGGTGCGATTGAATCAGGAAGTGGTGGCCAGCAAAAACCTGGGGGTGGCGACCGAGTTCAAGACACTGAAACTCGGACTGACACCGGGGGGGAAAGATGGCATGGGGCCCTCCCCGGGGTCGTGCCGTCTGTACAAGATTAAGGTCTCGACTCCCAAGTGACGTGGGCCGGTACGCCATGAAGGATGATCCTGTTTTGTGCGATCTCGCCTCGGGCGAACTGTACCCGCTCGCTGCCGGCGGGACGTTCGTGGTGGGACGCAGCGAGACCGCCGACTTGAGTGTTACCGACCTCACGTGTTCGCGTCAGCACTTCCAGATTGTCGGCCGCGATGGGTGTCACGTTATCGAACCTCTCAGCGCGCAGAATCCCACCCTGGTGAACGGTCTGCGGACCGAGACTGCGACACCCTTGCAGCCGGGGGATGTGATCACCGCGGGGCAGTTGCAGTTTCAATTTCGGTTCCGCTCCTGGGGAGCGAAATCAGGGCGGGGTATTCCGCCGGGACCCGCAGTCGCTGCCGGCCCCGATCGGTCGGGTGGCACGGCTGTCGCTGCGGACAATGCCACCTTTGCGGTGACGGGCACGGCGCTCATTGGCCGGGAACGCGACCGCGTGCAGATTCTGTTGTCGCACCCGCAGGTCTCGCGGGTCCATGCCCGGATCACACTCAGTGACGGTGTGGCGACATTGGCGGATCTGCAGAGCGGCAATGGGACGTTTGTGAACGGGCGGCGGATTTCCGGCACGGTGCGGCTTGAGCCAGGTGAGGAAGTCGAAATTGGCCCCTACGCGCTGGCGTTCACCGGAACGTCGCTGGTGGCGCGCCCGTGTGCCGACAACATTGAACTGGTGGGGCGCGGCCTGAAACGGGTGGTGACCAGTCGCGACAGCGGACAGGCACTGCCGTTGCTGGAAGACATTACCCTGGCGATTCGCCCGCGGGAATTTGTGTGTCTGATCGGTCCCAGTGGATCGGGCAAGTCGACCCTGTTGAAGGCCTTGAGTGGCCGCGAGCCACCCACGGACGGGGTCGTGCAGTTGAATGGTCGCGATCTGCGGACCCATTTCGAGTCGTTGAAACAGCAGATCGCGGTCGTGCCTCAGCAGGAAATGCTGCATGAATCGCTGTCGGTCGAACAGGCGCTGTGGTACACGGCCCGGCTGAGACTGCCTGTCGATACGAGTCGGGCCGAAATCGAGACCGTGCTGACGGACATTCTGGAAACGGTGGGCCTGGAAGAGCGGCGGGGGACACAGATTCGGCATTTAAGCGGCGGGCAACTCAAACGGGCGGCACTGGCCAATGAGATCTTGTGCAAACCGAGTCTGCTGTTCCTGGACGAAGTCACCAGCGGTCTCGATGAGCAGACTGACCGTGAAATGATGAAACTGTTCCGCCACCTGGCGGATTCGGGCAAGACGATCGTCTGTATCACCCACAGTCTGGCCAACGTCGAGCAGTATTGTCACCTGGTGGTCATTCTGACGGCGGGTGGACGGCTGGCGTTCATGGGGACCCCCGCTGAGGCCCGGCAGTATTTTCGGATTGATCGGCTGGGGGATGTTTATGACCGACTGGCTGAACAGCCCGCCGAGAACTGGCAGCAGGCCTTTCGCCAGAGTGAACTGTGGCAACGCTACGTGGGGCAACGACTGCCCCGGCAGGAATTGGCTGAACGCCCGGCCCGGCAGTCACAGCGTGCCCCCGCACAGGAAAAGGGGACTTGGTGGCGGCAGACGGCGCTGGTTACGAGTCGGTACGCCGCGATCTGGCGTGGCGATTTTTTGTCGCTGCTGGCCGTGCTGGGGCAGGCGCTGCTGGTGGCCGTGTTGCTGGGGTTGGTGTTTGGCGATCTGAATGAGTTGGAATTCAACGTCTTCGAACACGCCCGGCGATCGGTCAACCTGTCGTTTCTGCTGGCGGTGTCGAGCTTCTGGTTCGGCTGTAATGGTGCCTCGAAGGAAATTGTGAAAGAGCGGGCGATCTTTACGCGCGAGCGCGATTTCAATCTGCGCATCGGCTGTTATTACACCTCGAAGTTGCTGTTGCTGGGGTTGGTCAGTGGCCTGCAGTCGCTGCTGCTGGTGGGGGTGACACGCTGGTGGTGTCATCCGCCGATCTCGTGGGGTTGCCAGGTCAGCGTGTTGCTGGCGGCGGCGCTGGCTGGGGTCACCCTGGGGCTGGCGATCTCGACGTTGTCTCGCAACTCAGAGATGGCCAATACGCTGGTTCCGATGGCGGTGATTCCACAGATCATTTTGTCGGGGGCGGTGGCCCCGTTAACGGGCGTGAGCGAGACACTGGCCCGGTGCCTGGTCTCGACCTACTGGGCGAAACGGGGGCTCGATTCCGATCTTCCCGATCTGCTCGTGGGGGTCATGCCTGAACTCGAACAGCCCGCGCTGACCTCAGCCCTGCTGATGCTGTTGCTCCATGCCGCCGTGGCGCTCGTCGTGGCCCTGGGGGCCCTGCACTGGCAAAAACGCCGGTAAGTCGTGGATCGCTCCGCCGATCCCACGCAGCAATCGGCACTCGAACCCGCACCCCGGTCCCAATCGCCGGGAAGGCAACGGTCCCGAAGGTGGAACCGATTTCCTTGTGATTGTTGCCGCCGATCCCACGTTCCGTACTTCGCTCCCCCCTCCCGCACACTGGGCAAAACCGCCGTCGATTTGCGATGATGCGGCCCGTTTGAGGTCGCGGTCCGTGCCGCAGAGACTTCCGGGAGACCTGGCAGGTGAGCATTTCGAAGGGATCGTGCATGAGCAGTCTGGTTTTCCAGGGTGGGCGACCTGGCAATGTCTGGATCGTACTCGCAGCGGTCTGGCTCTGGGCCCTGGTGGCAGGTCCGGCCGTGGTGGCGGAAGAGGCCGTCGACCCTTCCTTACTGACGGTCGCCGAGCGGAGTGATTACCAGGCCACGTCGCGCTCGGCCGAGGTGCAGGAGTTGTTGCAGCGTCTCGAACAGTTGGCACCGCACATCGCGTTACTCGATTTTGCGAAGACCACGGAGGGGCGTCCGTTGACCGCCGCGATCGTGGCGAATCCGCCGGTCAAGTCACCCGAGCAACTCGTGGGAGACGAGCGCCTGGTGGCGCTGATCATTGGGAATATTCATTCGGGCGAATGCGATGGCAAAGAGGCTCTGCTGCGACTGCTGCGGGAACTGGCGCTGCAACCTGAGCATCCGTTGCTGAAGCGGTTGGTGCTGTTGGTGGTCCCGAATTACAACGCCGACGGCAACGACAAGGTGGGGTTGAACAATCGGCCGGGGCAGATCGGCCCGGCCGCCGGGGCGGGGACCCGCGAGAATGCCCAGGGGCTCAATCTCAATCGGGACTTCGTCAAGCTGGAGTGTCCTGAAACGCGGGGCCTGGTGCGCCTGATGAATGCCTGGAAGCCGCACTTGTTCATGGATGCGCACACGACGAACGGCTCGTATCATCGGTACCCGCTCACGTATGCGTGCGCCCATAATCCGGGTGTGCCGACGGTGATCCGAGATTTTCTGCGCGGCTCGATGCTGCCGGAAGTCAGCCAGCAACTGGCCCGCCAGAACTGGGATACGTTTTACTATGGCAATTTCGCCGAGAACCACACGCGCTGGGTCAGCTTCGGCCACGAGCCTCGGTACAGCACGGAATACGGCACGCTGCGGGGCATGCTGTCGATCCTGGTGGAATCGTACTCGTACATTCCATATCGCGATCGGATCGAGGTGTCGCATGCCTTCATCAGCGAGTGCCTGAAGTATGTGGCTGATCATGCGACCGAAACTGTGCAGTGCCTGCGCGAGGGGGCTGTCGTGTTGAGCGGCACCGGGACGACGGCGGAAGCACGGGCCGATGTGCCGATCCGCGCCGCGCTGGCGGCGTTTCCTGGGAAGTTCACGGTGAAAGGCTATGAGGGACCGGGGGACAAAAACCCCAAGGATTATTCGGTCGATTTTTTCGGCCGATTTGAGCCCACCCAGAAGGTCGCGCGCCCCCTGGCGTACGCGATTCCCGCGAACCTGACGGCGGTCGTGGACAATTTGCGTGAACATGGGGTGGTGGTTGAGAAACTGTCGCGCTCGGTGACGTGCGAAGTGACGGTGGCGACGGTCCACAGTGCGACGTTTCAGAACCCGGCGTTTGAAAAGCATCCGCTGGCCACGGTGGAAACCCGGCACAAGACCGAGACGAGAACGTTGGCTGCGGGGGACTTGATCGTGCGGACGGCCCAGCCATTGGGCGTCCTGGCGATCTACCTGCTCGAACCCGAAAGTGACGACGGGTATGTGAAGTGGAATTTTCTGGACGAATTCCTGCAGCCTGGCACCGAGTATCCGATTCGCAAGATCTCTGCCGGCGTGGAGTTGCCCACGGGGGAATAGGGATGGGGAGTGAACGTCTGGCACGAGGCGGCATTGGTCGGGCGAGTCCCAACTCGACCAGCCAACCAGGAGAACTTGACGACGAAAACAGGTGTCGGTACCTTCCCGACCGCTTTATTCACAGCCCCCTCAATCGCAGAAGACGTGCTGGTTCTTAATGGAATCGCTTGAGAAGCGAGGGGGTTCCGGCGGTGATTGCTGTAAGTCTGTGATTCGCAGCCTTGAAAGGGCCTGACAAGCATCGAACTTGGGAGTGTGTTTCAATCGACCACAATACGGGTGCCGTTCTGTTCGACGAGCAAAGCCAGATGACCTTGCGTGTTGCGGAAAAAGGTAAGACTGCTCAACAAGTAATCATCGATCTGCGATTCGACAATAATGCCGGTCGAGTGCGTGTTGTCTTCCCGGACAAGCACTTGCAGGTGATGGCCGTGGAAGCGGCTGTCCGTGCCTGTGGGGTGTATCGTGATCAGATCCAATTCGGAGTCCAGTTTGACGAGTTGCTCGGCAGGCTTGCGGCTTGGTCAGAAGCGCGGCAGAGTGATCTGGCTGAGACGTATCTCACAACTCGGAATGGAGGCCTGCTGTTTTTGGCTGTCTGGTCGAAAGCAGGCTACGTTGTTGAATGTGAAGACGCACTCACTGAACTCGACATGGGGATTGCGAATGAGGGCAGCTTCGACTTGATTCGGTTGAGCGTGCTGGGTGTCCCCCCGTGCTCAAAGGAGGGGTTGTGCTCGTTACTCTCCCCGCACACACAGATCAGAATCTGGAAGAATGGCGACTGAAGCGCAGCATGTTGCGGTAGCAAACCGGAATCAACAGAGCCGGTCCTTTCTTTGCCAGGACTCTGAGATGCATTCTGCCTGGATCGCGACGGTCGCGTTTTACAAGGCGCTCCATGTGGTAGAGGCTGTGTTTTCGAACGATGCCGAGGTCGGCGA
>JAFEBR010000678.1 GCA_018242565.1 Planctomycetota bacterium
ACTGCCGGGATAAACCCGGCAGCTCGCAGCTCAGAGGTCCTCAAGCCCTGTTGTTGCCATGTTGAACGATCCCATCCGAGAAGCCCGCCGAGGTGGGCCCCTCCGGTCAGGCTTTCCCCTGCAGCCGCCCTTCTGTGTTGCCTGATCACGATCAACTTCATCCAGGCTCCGCAGCCATTGCTCCGACGGCGATCTCACTGAAACGGTATGGGTTCAATTCATCGGCCCAACACCCGTGTCATTTTTCGCGAACGTGTCACAGGTCACTCGGGATTCAGTTCACAGCGTTCTGTATAAATGCTTCCAAGTCAGGCGGTGTAACGCCCGGCAATGGATCGCGTGCTGCTTCGAGTTTGTCTCGCTCTTCGCGGGTAATCTCCGCGACATTGACGGCGATCGGTTCGGCAAAAAACGGGCCGGCCTGAATCGATAAAAGCCAGTCCAGAGTTCGTCGGGAAATGGCTCCACCGTGGCTTGAACCGATGAAGTCTTCGCCTGCCCACCGACGCGGATCGATGATGGGCATTTCAATTCGCTTCACAATCAGGTCTTCGTCGCGATGAGCAAGATTCTCTGGAGCAATCGTTTGTGATTTACAGTTGATGCAAGGATTGTTGACGAACCCGCATTCCAGACAAACGATTGGCGAGTGACCGCAAAACGGGCACCTGTCTGCCGAGCGCGGTGCAACGTGTGGCAATAGATCCGGAAACCTGCCATCAAAGGTCAGTTGAAATAACTCTGACGTGGGCGTGGACTTTTGATCCGATACCATTCCGGAGTGCAGGTGGCTGTTGTCGGCAACAGCCGATAGCCCTTCAGCTCCGTTTCCCGGATTCGGTCGGCCAGCCATTGGTTTACGATTACGTGATCGAATTCGGGCAAGAAGGGGGTGTAGGGCCTCGGCGCATACGAGACATCAATTTTGAATGCGGAAACCTCGTTCTCCAGGCCATGGGCCGGGTCCCGAGAACATTCGAACCGTTCAATTTGACGGTGGTTTGCGTCAACAACGGTGCAGTATCCGTGCGAACAATCTCGCGTTGGCGACGGTGCGTAAATCCAGCCGCGTTTGGGGTCAATGTGCTTCGTGTTATGCAATAGGAAAAAACAGCCGTATTCCAGTTCGGTTCTTCCGTAGCAAATCATCGCCCGCGTCATCTCGGTCTCCAGGAGTCGATTGTTACGGAATATTCGGGGAAGAGGCTGTTCTCATTCGGTAATGGTCTCAGGCATCGGCCAACTCGGCAAACACGTTCAGTTTTTTCAGGTCATCCGAGCACGAGTCATGTCTCGAGGCTGGCAGCAAGCCGCCGAATCGGTGAGGGAATTGTCGGTGTCTGCCGTTTTTTCCTTTTCTAAGTGCCATCACGTCGTCCTTCCACCCTCTTGTCGTCCGCTGTTCGATCTCCCCCAACTGTGCTTAGCGATGGAGGACTTGAGCCCAGCGAGCTGCCGGGTTTATCCCGGCAGTATCAGCGCGACATTTTGATTCCGGGCAGTTAGGCAGTTCGTCACGCCCGCAGAGGTTTTTGAAACGCCCCCAGACCGCGTCAATTTGAACCGTGTGATTTCTCCCGCTGCACGATCCCGGCAAGATCGATCTGTTAATCGGCAGTTCGGTCTGCGCTGCAAGCGGATACTACCGGGATAAACCCGGCAGCTCGCTGCTCGGGGCCACCCTTCGACAAAAACACCGCCCTCAGGTGATTGAAATCGCCCCGGAACGATAGCTGATCTGTAGATCGCGACCTATTAGCAAACCGACACCCAACAACGCCATTTGACCATCGTTGGCCACCACCTCGAGTTCCCGATAGGCCCCAAACCAATCGACAAAACAGGCGTAACGCGACAAGGCGATTTCGGATCCGTCTGCAAGCACCGCTTTGACCGTCCCCGACTCTGTCAGACCGATCCGATCCACCTGCGACTGTGGAAGGACGAGATCACCGTTGAAGCCCGTATCGATCCACGCGTCGATCGTATGCGGAATGGCCAACTCGTCCGCGCGAATCGTGATCTGAACCAGGGCGCGACCATGGGCGTCGACAGATCCGGCTATCGACATTGCATCCCTAAATGCAACGCCGTTCGCTGCCCCACCCGCATGGCATGGGTCAGGCGATCAGGGTGTGCCTTTCGGGCGGCCTGTGAGGCTTCACCTAACGTCTTGCCGAGGAAGTGGTCGCCCGATTCCGGTTCAATCACCACAAATTCATCGGCATGGTCGGGTTCCAGCAAAGGCCCCAATGTCTGGTGATAAATCTGCTCTGCCCGTGCTACGAATTCCATTCTGGCCAGATGATCCATGGAACCTCCCTGAAATAAGGTGTCGCATTAAAACTGATAATAAGTCGCCATGACCAACGAGGCAAGATTTGCTCGGCAGGAGCCACCAGTTCCGAATCGATCACGGCGTCCACGACCAAATTCCTCCGAACTTCCGGCCAAATTCGACGAGGGCGCCATTTTCCCTTCCCCTTTTCGCCTTTGGCGGTGTCTTCTATAGTACAGCCCCATAGGCTGGCCCGGTTGGCGGGAGGTGTTTCGCCCTTTGTATCGGCGGACTTCCGCAGGGCCTCGTTTTTTTAGGATGTGCTCGATGATGGTGCAGGTGCAGCTTCCGGATGGATCCGTTCATGAACACCCCGAAGGAACCACTCCTTACGATATCGCGTTGAAAATCGGGGCCCGACTGGCGCAAGCCTGTATCGCCGCGTCGGTCGATGGCCAGATCGCCGATTTACGCCGCCCGTTGCCGACCGGTTCGCTGCTGAAGCTGAAACTGATCACCGAACGCGATCCCGAAGCGCTGGGGGTCATGCGGCACTCCGCGGCCCACGTCATGGCCCGGGCCGTGATGCGGGTCTTCCCCAACGTCGGCCTGGCGTTCGGCCCCACCCTGCCCAACGGCTTCTATTACGACTTCGATATGCCCGATCGCATCCGGGAAGAAGATTTCCCCCGGATTGAGCAGGAAATGGCGGCGATTATCGCCGCCGGCGAAACGTTCGATCGCTTCGAACTCCCCCGCGAGGAAGCGATCGGAATGTGCTCCGACCTCAACCAGGCGTTGAAAGTCGAGCACCTGAAGACCGGCCTGGCCGATCACCCGACCCTCAGCTTTTATCGCCAGGGGGAATTCGTCGACCTGTGCCGGGGACCGCACATTCCCGACGCCAGCAAAATCAAGGCGTTCAAACTGATGTCGGTCGCGGCGTCGCACTTCAAAGGCGATACCTCGGGCCGTTCGCTGCAGCGTCTGTATGGCACCGCGTTTTTCAGCCAGAAAGACCTGGATGCCTACCTGGCCCAGGTCGAAGAAGCACGTCGCCGCGATCACCGCGTGCTGGGTAAGCAGCATGGCCTGTTTCACATCAGCAACGACGTGGGTCAGGGGCTCTGCCTGTGGCTGCCCAAAGGGGCGGCGGTCCGCGGCATTCTCGAGGAATTCATCAAGGCCGAGTTGATCCGGCGGGGTTATCAGCCGGTCTACACCCCTCAGATCGGCCGGGTCGAGATGTACGAAACGAGCGGCCACTTCCCCTACTACCGGGATGCCCAGTTTTCGCCAATCTTCGGACATCCGGCGGGCAGTGTCGTCGATCGCTGGATCACGCTGCTCGAATCGGGGGAAATGACCCCCGAAAAAGAGAAGCAGTTCATCGAATTCTCGCCCATGCTCGAAGCGAAGATCGAAAATTACCCGGTCGGCGGCACGGTCGCCGAGAAGATCGAATCGCTGCGAGGCTGGCAGAGCCATCATGAGCGGTATCTGCTGCGCCCCATGAACTGCCCGCACCACGTGCAGATTTATAAGTCGCAACAGCGCAGTTACCGTGATCTGCCCGTTCGTCTGGCGGAATTCGGCACGGTTTACCGCCATGAACAGTCGGGAGAATTAAACGGCATGCTGCGCGTCCGCGGGTTGACCCAGGACGACGCACACTTGTTTTGCACCCCGGAACAAGTCGAAAATGAGTTTCAGCAGACGCTGGAACTCGTGCAATTCGTGCTGAAAAGCCTGGGACTCGATGATTATCGCGTGCAGTTGTCGCTGCGTGACCCGAAGAGCAACAAGTACGTGGGGAGCGAAGAGAACTGGCAGCGAGCCGAGGCGGCGTTGCGTAAGGTGCTCGTCGAAATGCAACTGCCCTTCGAACCTCGCGAAGGGGAGGCCGCGTTTTACGGCCCGAAAGCCGACTTTATGGTCCGCGACTGCATCGGCCGTGAATGGCAACTGGGGACGGTGCAACTCGACTACAACCTGCCGGAACGGTTCCAGCTCGAGTACATCGGTGCCGACAACCGGGCCCACCGCCCGGTGATGATTCACCGCGCTCCGTTTGGCAGCATGGAACGGTTTGTGGGGGTGCTGATCGAGCACTTCGCGGCCGCCTTCCCGTTGTGGCTGGCCCCCGAACAGATTCGCATTCTGCCGATCAGTGAAAAGGTCAACGATTACGCGGCGACCGTCGAGCAGCAACTGAAGGCCGCCGGCTTCCGGGTCACGACCGATTTGCGGAGCGCCAAGATCAATGGCAAGATCCGCGATGCCCAGATCGAGTTGATCCCGTACATGCTGGTCGTGGGGGCGAAAGAAGCCGAGCAGGGACTCGTCACCGTTCGGGACCGCCTCGATGCCGATCATCAGCGAACCGTCCCGCTGGCCGAAGCGATCGCCGCGTTGACTGCAGAAGTGAAAGAACGCCGCATCCGGCAGACGGCCAAGCCGGGCGGCTCAACCCTGTCGGGGGGCGAAGACGCGGTCGCGAACGAGTATTAAGCGGCTCCGCCCCGACGACGCCCCGGTCGAGAACTGGCCGGGGGGCGGGTGTGTGGCGACTCAAGTGAGACGCACCGCCTGGATGCGTCCCCTGACTGCGCCGGTCGCGAGACGACTGTCCGGTTCCAACGGGAACGGCCGGGGAGCAAATTTGCATTTTCT
>JAFEBR010000067.1 GCA_018242565.1 Planctomycetota bacterium
CCGCCCGGGTTACGGCCAAAGTCGCGGAACCGTAGTGCCGGGGCAAGTCGTCAAAAAACGGTTGCACATCGGCTACGATCCCTGCCGCGGCATAGCTCCGCGCCGTCTCTTCAAAATGTGCCGCACCGGTCTGGTGCACAATTCGCCAGCCAGCCAACTCAGAACGGCGGCGACTGATGACATCCACGACGGCCCGGTTTAGTCCTTCAGCCCCCAGACTGCCCCCCAAAACCAGCAGGGTATGAGGCCCCACGTTTTGCACATGCTCGGCTTGGGCCCACAGGTCCGCAAACTGTGGCCGCAAGGGATTGCCCGTCTCGCACACGTGAGCGGCCGCTGGCAAGCGCTGTTCCAATCCCGATGTCGCCGCGCACACAGCTTGTGCCCGACGGCACAGCAACCGATTCGCCCGCCCAGGAATGGCATTTCCCTCAAGAAGCACGGTGGGAATCCGTCGCTGGGTGGCGTGCCAGACAGTCGGGACACTCGCGAACCCGCCGAGGCCAATGACCCCCACGGGCCGGACCTCGTCCAACACCGAGCGTGCCAGGCGAAAGGCCTGGTAGTTACGCCAGAAGAAACGCCAGGGTTTACGGAGCAGCACCCGTGCTGATTCCACAGGCAAGGCCCGATGCTCGTAACCCGTTCCCGCCAGAATTCGTGATTCCAGCGGGCGATCGGTCCCCACGAAGACAATTCGGCAGGTGGGGTCGCGACGGGACAATTCGGCCGCGACCGCCAGCCCGGGCGTCAGATGCCCACCCGTCCCCCCGCCGGCAAACAAGAAAGAATTAAGCACTCGAAATCACCAGGGACAGAAGGCCACCGGCTCTGCAGGCAACTCCCACCTTACGACATCAACCAGGGACCAGGTTGTTCGATCGCCAGCCTCAATTCCGCCAGAAACCGGGCGGCCGGCGCACCATCCACCACACGATGGTCAAACGTCAGGCTCAGGGTGACCCGGTCACGAATCACGATTTTGTCCTCGCTGACGGCAGGCTCGCGCACGATCGCTCCGACCCCCAGGATCGAGGCCTGGGGCAGATTGATCACGGGGGTGAACGCCGTCACCCCGAACATGCCCAGATTGGTGATCGTAAAGACACCGCCCTGCAGATCTCCCTCGGGAAGGGTTCCCGCACGCGCAGCATGGGCCAACCGCCGGGTTTCTGTGGCCAACTGCCGCAGTGACATGCGGTCGACGTGACGAATCACGGGAGCCAGCAATCCCCCCTCGGTGTCGACAGCCATCGCGATGTGCCAATCGGAGGGCAGCGTAATTTCCTGCTCTCCCCAGCGAGCGGCGAGAAGGGGATGTCGTTCCAGAACGGCCGCCGTCAATTTAATGATCAAGTCGTTGTAGTCGGGTACAACGTCTTCGGCATCGCGACGCATCGTTCGGAACTGTTGCCGCAGACTGACCAGGTTGGTCGCATCACACGGCATCGTCAGCGTCACCGGGGCCGTTTCGTTCGCGCCGGCCAACATGCGGGTCGCAATGGCCTTCCGCAAGCGGGTGACGGGCTGTGGCTGGCCACCTTTTCGGCTGGCGGGCACAACTCCCCGGCCCGTCGTTGCCGTCGGGTGTTGGGCAGCAGCCAAAACGTCTCGCTCCCGAATTCTTCCAGTGCTCCCCGAACCGGTCAAGTTCGTCCAGTCGATGCCCAACTCGGCCGCCTTGCGGCGAGCCCGCGGGCTGGCCTGGACCGCCGGGCTGGCAACGGTCGCTGGGGTGACCGGAACAGAAACAGCCGGCTCAGACGGCGTGGCACTTACTTTGGCTGGGGAAGCCGGCTCAACCGTAGGTGTCGTCACCGCAGCACCAGCCAGGGCAAACGGGGGCGTTTCGTTTTCGGCGACCAGATATGCCAGTACCTGCCCGACTTTTACGAGATCTCCGCTGCGTGGCCCGTGCGGAGGAATCCGCAGAATTCCCGCATCGAATGACTCGATCTCTTGGGCGGATTTCTCCCCTTCCAGGACAAACAGCGACTGGCCTTGCGCAACGTACTCGCCATCCTGCTTCAGCCATTCGCCGAAGGTGCCTTCGTCCATCGACCAGCCCAGCCGGGGCACAACAACTTCAACTGCCATGTGTATTTCAGTTTCAAAAAGTTAACGACTTATTCGGCGAGTAATTCACGAATCCCGCGTAAGACGTCGTCGAGATTGGGAACCACTGCCGCTTCCAGCGTGGGGCTGTAGGGAGTGGGTGTATGCAGTCCATTCACGCGCCGAATCGGCGCATCGAGGTCATCAAATCCGCGATCCGCGACCTGAGCCGAGATCTCGGCCCCCAATCCAAAGGGCGCGAAACACTCGTCAACGATCAACAGGCGCCCCGTCTTCGACACCGAGGCCAGAATCGTGTCGATATCCAAGGGAGCGACCGTGCGAGGATCGATGACTTCAATCGCGGCTCCCTCGGCAGAGAGCTTTTGGGCCGCTTCCACTACGACCGGCACCATGCGACCAACTGCGACGACGGTCGCGTCTGTCCCTTCGCGGACGACGGCAGCCTGTCCAAACGGAATCTCATAATCTTCGGCGGGAACCGGCCCCTTGGTTCCCAGCAATTCGCGGGGCTCCAGAAACAGAACGGGGTCATTCGAGCGCAGGGCATGCTTTAACAGTCCCTTGGCGTCGTACGGAGACGAAGGGACCACAACCCGCAGCCCCGGAAAATGGGCGTACATCGGGTAGTAATTTCCGGAATGATGCGTCGCAGCCGAGTGGCCAATGCCAATGCAGCCGCGCAACAAGACCGGCATCGTCAACCGGCCGCTGCTCATGTACTGCATCTTTGAAATCTGATTGACGATTTCCCCGACAGAATCGAGTACGAAGTCGGCGAACATGAAATCAATGACCGGTCGCGAGCCTGTCATGGCAGCACCACAACTCATGCCCACAAAACCACGCTCGGCAATCGGCGTATCACACAGGCGGACCGGACCATACAGGTCATACAGCCCAGCTGTCGTATTGAAGTTGCCCCCGCGCTTACCAATCCCTTCACCCATCACGAAAATGCGAGGATTGACGGCCATTTCTTCCGCCAGGGCTTCGTGGGTGGCCTTCATGTAGGTAATCTCACGCGTCCCGGCGGGTGCCGGCGCCGACTTGACTACGACTCGCTGTGGCACCTGCGGCGACGCATAAATATGCCTGGTCGCGGTGGCCGGGTCGGGCCACGGACTCGCTTCCGCGAACTGCTGTGCCTCGGCAATCTGCTGCGAGACTTCGTCAACAATGGCATCGAGTTCACGCGCCGAAACCCGCCCCTCGGCGAGCAACCGCGATTTCAGCCGGGCGATCGGACATTTTTCCTTCCATTTTTCGACGTCCTCGCGGGTCCGATAAGTGAAGTCGCCCATCCCCTCGGCATGAGCCCGCGTCCGATAGGTACGACATTCGATGAGTGTCGGCCCTTGTCCCGATCGCGCCCGCCGCACGGCGTCGCTGGCTGTCTCGTAGATGGACAGCACATCATTACCATCCAACTCGAACCCCGGCATGCCATACACTTCGGCCCGATTTCCAACTCGCGGGTTACCAGCCGCGTAGGCAAAGGGCACTTCCGTGGCAAACTGGTTGTTTTCACAGATGAACAACACCGGCAACTTCCAGATCGAGGCCAGGTTCAGACCTTCGTGGAAGGCCCCGTTATTCACCGCGCCGTCGCCGAAAAACGCTACGGCCACCTGGTCGGACTGCAGCAACTTGAAGGTGTACCCCGCACCGGCGGCCTGCAGGATGCACGGCCCAACAATGCCGCTCGTCCCCATCATCCCGACTTCGGGACTGAACAGGTGCATGCTGCCGCCGCGTCCCTGGGAACAGCCGGTCGAACGCCCCAGGAGTTCCGCGATCAATTGGCGGGGAGTGACCCCCTTGGCCAGGGCATGACCATGCCCCCGGTGCGTGCTGAAGACGACATCGCGCTGCCCCAGATGCGCGCAAACCGCCGTCGCAATGGCTTCTTCTCCGACGTAGGTATGACACGCACCATGGACGAGTCCACGCTGATGAACCTTGGCGAGTTGCTCTTCGCACTGCCGAATCACGTGCATCGTGCGAAAGAGTTCGAGAAGCGTTTGTTTGTCGAGCCCTGTCGTAACTTTTGCTGACATTCCGGATTCTTCTGAAGGGATCGCCCGAGGCGATCGCTGGGGAAAAGAAAAACGAGACTGAGACTGCCTGCCAACCTGTCGTCATTCCGCCCGCTTTTGTATCGGGGCTGGCAGGTTTTGTCGATCTTCCCGAGTCGCGGTGTTGACCAGCCGCGCCGACAGGTGAAACCGACCGACTCCATTAACCTGCCAGCAGGCCGAGGGAAACCAGATACGCACGAATCACTGGCCATTGGTCCACGCGAAACACCATCGCGGCCAACCCCAGGTAAAACAATCCGCAACCGGCGAGTGGAATTCGCTGATACCACTTCGGCCTCAAGGCGGGGGGCAGCAGGTGGGTGTTGACCCACAACAGGTGAAACGACGTCAGCCCGATCGCCACATTGTTCAAGTTCGCGACCACCAGAAACATCAACTTCGGCGTGCCATACATGCCGAACAAATACAAACTGACGCAACACCAGACCACGTATCCCGCGAGCAGCGAGTAATAGATGAATTTGACCTGCCCATGATGCAGATTCTCGCGTACGCGCCGACTGGCGGACCAGATGACATCGGTCCAGCGCCGGCAGACATCTTCGACAACCGACATCTGGCTGGGCAGCATGACCATCAAGCCGACGAACAGCAGCAGAATCCACAACGGCCCGGCGAAGCCTGACGGCAAGTCGGGATAATGGCGGATACCGTCGGCCGAGATCACCCCTTGAGCCCAACCGAAGCGCTCTTTCGGCGGCACCTGCGACAACGTCGAATAACTGGCAAACTGCATCGACAGCAGCGCGGGAAGAGCCATGCCGACGAAACACCCGGGAGTCCAGATCACCCACTGTTCAACCAGAATGTAGCGCCACCACCCGCCCCACTTCGTCAGATTCTCACGAGTCGGCAAAAACACCTTCCCCAGATGACTCAAGGTCACCTGCTGCCCCCCCACGGCACTCGGAATGGCACCAACCAGGCTGCCCATCCCCCAGCCTTTGTCGCGGACGTAATTGCTGTACAACGAATTCCCCAGCCCCCCACCTCCGGCCACTCCAGCGAAACCGGCAATCGTGGCGATCCCCGATAAATCGAGTGTGGGCAGCGCTTCTCCCCGGGCCCAGGCCGACAGCACATTGACTGCGACAGAATTGCCTGCGGCATCGGTCGTGGGAATGGACCCGAATTTGAGAAACCCCGAAAACACCTTCCACCAACTCTCGGCACTGACGAGCCACACGCCCAGGAACAATGTGCAACCCAGCACGATCAAGACCTTGGCCGACATGATCGCTTGCAGCGTATTGTAGATCTTCCCTCCGAACAGCACCGGGAGGACCACCAGCACCAGGCACCCATAGGCGATCGCCAGAATGAAAGCACGGTCCGCCTCGACCGGAGGCCGATCCAGCCACATCGCCCCCAGCACGCTCGCCGAGTTGAACGCCAGTCCGGGGACCACAGCGCCAATACTCAGCAACAGAAAGCAGACCACCCAGAATTTGGGCCCCGGCCAGGTCCGCAGAAAACCGGTAAAAATCGGTTCGCCGCAATACAGCGCGTACCGACCACATTCCATGTTGTAGAACACCTGCAGCAGAATGGCGATTGTCGCCAGCCACATCAGGCTGCCGCCATATTTCGCGGTGACTTCCGGGCCAATTAACCACTCCCCCCCGCCGATCTGAATACCCATCATCACAATCGCGGGGCCGATCAGTCGCGTCCAGTGCTTCCACTCGATCGGTTGGGGCACCGGCAAATCGGCGATTTCCCACGGCGGCAGGCAGGTCTGCGGTAATTGTGCCGCGTCCGGCGAACTGTCATCAACTGGGGATGTGCGCGAGGGGAGTGCAGCCATGACCGGGATTTCAAGCGAGCGAATTGAACCGGGTAAAAGCAGACCCATAAGATAGGGCCGCCCCCATCGCACCGCCACCCTGCAAATGACTGTGGGTACTGGCCCCCCAAACACATGGGGGACACCATCGCATACGAAATCTGGTCTTATGACGGATCAAGCCCGAGCGCTCAAATTTCAGTCCAAGAGCACAGCCACCGTCGCGGACAATGCAACTGCCGCTGAGACTGTCGCCGTCGAGACCGGATTGATCGAGGCCCCCGGCCCCTGACGCGGAACCTTAAATCCCGTGCGACTGCCCCGATTCGCTGCGCCGGACACCGTTACTGGTTGCGAATCCGGAACAGAAGAGGACAGCACCACCCGCGCACGCAAACGGGGCGCAGGTGGTATTCGCAGATTGATCGGCAGGCAGGCCGATCAGGATATTACCGACTATTTCTTGGCAGCCAGATCTTTGCGAACCTGGGCTCGCGTGGCACGATTCGCCGCGACACGGCCCTTTTTCTTGGCCTTCGATTTACTTTTTACAGCCGAGGCAGACGGAGCAGCCTCGAGTTTGGCCAACCGTGCTTCAAAGCTCTGCAGTGCATCTGCGAACACCTGAATTTTCAAATGCGTACGTTCGGCGACCGAACCGGCGCCGGTTTCCTGACTCTTATTTCGCGCCTGGGCGCGACCCTGGTCCTGCCACTTCTCGAACAATTTGCGAGCCCGCAATGACAACCGTTTCAACTGAGCCGGGGTGTGCAGGTTCAAGTCGGGCTTACGACTGGCGCGGACAAGTTCGATTTCGGCACTGGTGCAAATCGACTTAACCTTGGAGGCGGGGACGAGCATGTGAGTGTAATCCTGGTGACGAAATTTGAAGAAACTGAAAAAAGAA
>JAFEBR010000679.1 GCA_018242565.1 Planctomycetota bacterium
AGAATCATCGTGACCGAAAACGAACTTTCGCAGAACATCATCGACACCGCGCGATAAATCGACACGAACCTCGGCCCGGGCTACCACCCCAAGGTGGCGCGGCGGTTGAGGGAACCCTTCATCACGCCTCGGCTCAAGCCAAGGCGACGGATGGAATTCGACCTTCCATCCTCCGGCCATGGAGCAAAGCGGACGCCATAGCTGGCTGCCCACTGAGGCCGCCCAAAAATAAAAGGCCCCCTGCTGACGCAAGGCCGGCAGGGGGCGGATTGACTGTTCAGATTCGTGTGTTTGCTCGGCGTTACACCCAGCACAGAGCCAGTGAACGGCGCCGGTCTTTGCGATTAGCGAATCGGGTTGGTGCGCCAGACCTGGGCGGCCGAGGGGGCCGGGACGAACATCGAACTGCGATCGGCGACCCGGCTGTCGGCGGCGCTCTCATTGTTGTAGCGAGGTGTGCTGGCAGCACTGCGCGGCGTGATCGAGGTGACCGGGGCTTCTGCGTAACGCGGTTCGGGGACTCGGCCAGCCGACGAACTCGCCACCGGGGTCGGATACGAGCGCGAGGCGACGGAACTGCTCGAATAGGCTGGCGTGGGTGTGCGGACCGCGTAGCCGGGCGCTGTCGAATAAGCCGTGGCCGAACTGCCACCGGCGGGATAGCGCCGGGACACGGTCCCGTCGGGCAACGTGCATTCATTGACCCGTTTGGTGACCTGGTACGGGACCGAACGATACGCCGAGCGTGTTGAGTAGACCGTCTTGGGGACCTGCCGACTGGTCAAGCGCGGCACCCAGACCGTCTGATAGCACCCTTCATCCACCGTGACGGTTTCCATCACGGTCGTGGGGACCGTTTCGTAGGTCTGTTCGGTGCGGTATTCGGTTTCAGTGACTTCCCGTTCCTGACACACCGGAGCCGGCGGGGCTTCGGGGAGGGGCCGCGAGGCGGTGGGCTGCGAATGGCAGCGACAACGTCCGCACGGTTGCCGGCAACTGTCGCAGCAGCACGATGATCGTCCCTCGGCATGGATCAGTCCGGGAACGAATTCCGCTCCCAGGCCTGCGAGCATCAGCACCATCAGGCTGTTGCGAATGATTGCTGTCATGGTTCGAGTCCTCCGGAATCAATGCCGCCACAGGGAGATATCTTGAGCGAAGCGCTCTCTACTCTTGATTTATCGGCACGATCGACAAAGTCTCGTTAATCGGAAAAGTCTTCCCAGTCGGTTTTTCGTGGGGATTGCTGGCCTGTCGAGGCTGGGAATCAGACGCGGCAAAACCCCCGTTTCCCAACCACTTGCCGCGACCCGGATTTCCACAGATTGCGCAGTTTCACAGTTCTGCCCGGTTAACAGACCGGTGGTGGGAGTCTGATTTCGGAGGTACAGGGGAATCAGGCTGGGTGGCCCTCCGTTAGGAAAACGCCAATCCGTGTTCATCTGTGTGTATCAGTGGCTCAATTTCCTGGAACGACTGGACGTGGATCAGATTGATCCCCTTGTCACGCGGACCTTGGCGCGTTGAAATTAGAAATGGCCACAGATGAACACGGATGAACACGGATAACGGGGAGAGACGAATCCGAGTTGGCCAGCCAGGAAGGCCTGTCGTTTTCGATTGGCCCGTGCTCGGAACGCTTCCGCACAGGAAGGCCCGGCGAACGCGCCGATTGACACAGTGATAAATCCCCGGCTCGGATTCATCAAACAGGAATTTCCGTGGCAATCGCGGCATGATGGCACCTCGATTCGTGCTGACCCGGACTGGCCCCGTTTCCCAACACGAACAAGCCGGCGATTTCAAACGCCGCAAAGCACACAATCATGCAAAAGCGTACGCGTATTAACGCTCCGTTCGATTGAAGTACGAAAAACTGCCCCCGAGAACGTCAGGCCGCCAGCCCGCGCAGCAGATTCTTCCAAAGCTCACGGCCTGGACGAGGGAAACAGGGTGGGTGGCCACGCCCTCTTGCCCCAAGATGCGTTCATGTTAGACAGCAAAAGGCGTGATGATTCTGACCGCGGCCGCCGGACGACAGCGTGGGCGGTCCTGTAACCTTATGCACAATATCGGATGACGAAGTAAATTAATAAAAGCGTTGCAAACACTAAAAGGTGTGGCCAAAACATCGCTAAAAGCGTCCGAATGAGCGCCCAAAATGTGATCGATTCCGCGAATTGCCGTTGCGCCGCAAGCCTAACGAGCTCGTGTTCGTCATAGACGACGGCATTCCCGTCGCGCAACGATTGCCCGATTATTTCGAGTTCGTGTTGATATGATTCCTGGGAACCCGGGTCGTCAAATCTCGCCGTTGAAAGGTAGACGCTTTTCACAAGGGAATCGGCATCCGATGGCTTATATCGGCACTGTCGGCAGCGCGACCACGGCAAGCGTTTCTCGGACCCACATCTGAAGCAAATGGAAAACATCGCGAAATTCGACCTCAATTCAATCGCCCGTCTTGATTGTTGGGGTAGTAATGCGGGAGAGCGCTTCGCCGTTGACGGGGGACCACGCAGAGCGCGAAGGGCTGCGACGGGGAAAAGAAGGGGATCCACAGATTAACGCAGATTGACACAGATCTTCTGATCCTGGGGGCGCGGGGGAGCTTCTCAAGCAATCGGAGGACGCCATCCGCGAAATCGAAAGACTGCTGGAGAACATTTTGGGCGCCCGGTGACAGTGGAAATCCGACTTCGGAGTCATGGGGCAACCCGACTGGGGCCGGCGTAGGGTCGGGTTACCAGTCCTGGACGCTGCCATCGGCACGTCGGCTGGTGGGGAGGTAGGCACGTCGGTAGGGATACCTGGCTGCGGCGGTTTCGTCGATATCGCATCCCAGACCGGGCGCATCGCTTACGTGCAGGTAGCCTTGCGAAAACGTCGGTCCGCCCTGGATGACATCCGCCACCTCGGGCGGGTGTACGACCCATTCCTGCACGCCAAAATTGGGTGTGGCGAGATCGAGGTGGACGTTGGCCGCGTGGGTGATGGGGGAGATATCGGGGGGCCATGCCAGGCGGTCTGGACCTGGTAGCACTCCGAAATCGCTGCGATCTTGCGGGCCTCGGTGATGCCACCCACATGCGCCAGATCACAGCGGATGAAGTCGATCAGTTGTTCGGTAATCAGTGGCAGGCATTCCCATTTGTTCGTGAACAATTCCCCCATGGCCAGCGGCGTCGTGGTATGTTGCCGAATGATCCGAAAGCTCTCTTTGTGTTCCGGGCGCAACGGGTCTTCGAGAAAGAACAAATGATACGGTTCGAGTTCGCGCCCCAGCCGGGCGGCTTGAATGGGGGTCAGTCGTTCATGCACATCGTGGAACAGTTCGATCTCATCCCCCAGTTGTTCTCGCAGATGGGCGAACAGGCGGGGCACGGTGGCCAGGTAGGGGCGGGGTTCCCAGATCTCCTCGACCGGCAGGGCTTCGCCCGTGGGGGCGTTCCCCCGGCCTGAACCATACGTGCCCACGGTTCCGGGAATCGCACACTGACAGCGGACCACTTTGAAGCCCCGGGCCTGGCAGGCCCGCACGTTGTCGGTGACCTCGGCGAACGTATCGCCGGTGGCGTGGGTGTAGGCCAGGGCGCCGATCCGGGTTTTCCCCCCCAGCAGCGAATACAGAGGCAGGCCCGCCCGCTTGCCTTTGATATCCCAGAGCGCCAGATCGACAGCCGCCAGGGCCGAATTGAGGACCGGGCCCCCCCGCCAATACGTCCCCCGGAACAGGTATTGCCAGATGTCTTCGATTTGATCGGGATCACGACCGATCAGCAGAGGGGTAATATGCTCGGCCAGGGTCTGGGCCACGGCCAGTTCGCGGCCGTTGAGGGTCCCATCCCCGACGCCATACAGTCCGGAATCGGTGCAGATCTTGAGCAGTACGAAATTGCGGCCGGGAGAGGTCACAATCGTGCGAACTTCGGTAATCTTCATGGTGTCTTTGCCCTCACGCGAACGATTCGTTAGCCTGCGTAATTCACGCGTTGTACGTCTCTACGGCCTGACCACCAGATAATGATCAAGAATTTGCCCGTCCGCTCCTTGATTCACAAGGGGCTTACGATTGAAGGATACTCGAGAGCGGCTGTCCAGTCTTACTGGCGGATTCCGGAGCTGAAGCTGGCCTTCGATCTGGGGGGCAGTCCCTGGTCATTCATGGGGACGCAGACGATCTTCGTCACGCATGCCCATCTCGACCACCTGGCGGCGATTCCCGTCTTCGTGGCCCGGCGGCGGATGATGAAGATGGAACCCCCCACGATCTACATGCCCCAGGAAATCGTGGAAAACGTGCAGCGCCTGCTGCACGCCTGGCAGCGCCTCGACCGTGGGCGAATGGTCTGCAATCTCATCGGCCTGAAGCATGGCGATGAAGTCGAATTGTCGCGCGAACATGTCGTCACGGCCTTCGCCACCAAGCACACGGTCCCCTCGATCGGTTACGTCGTGTGGGACCGTCGGCGGAAGCTCAAGCCCGAATTGCAGGGACTGCCGGGAGACCAGATCCGCGACCGGCGTCTGGCCGGCGAAGAGGTCACCGACGAGATGCGCGTACCCATCGTCTGCTACGTCGGCGATACGGCTCCCGCGGGACTCGACAACTGCCCCGCGCTGTACGAGGCGCAGGTGCTGATCACCGAGATGACGTTCTACCGTCCGGAACATCGCAAGGAAAAAATCCACAAATTCGGACACACGCACCTCGACGACATCCTCGAACGGGTGGATCGTTTCAAGAATGAACTGATCATCCTGACGCACTTCAGTACCCGGTACCTCGATAAGCAACTCGAGGCGGCGGTCGATCAGAAGTTCCCGCCCGCTTTCCGGGCGCGCGTCAAGTTGTGGATGTAGGCCCAGAAGAGTGAGTCGCAGCGAAGAAACGTCAAGTTTCCGTTAACAAGAGCAGGTCGAGCCCCTTGAACTGCTTGAAAGCCTGGTCCGTTGTGACGAGTTGATAGCTGCCAGCGATGGCAAACGCCGCGAGATACGCATCCATCCACAGCTTTGGGGACGCCACATTGCGACTGGCCAGTTTTTTCCACTGGGCGTCCAATTCGGGCGGCTCGTCCACCCAAGAAATTTGCGAATTTTCCAGAAAGGCCTCGTAGAGCGACCACGCGGCTTTGTTGCTGAGCGCGGGGATGCCATAGGGTGCCGCAACGGCAGCGGTCGTCAAGAGGCGTAAGAACGATTGTTGGGTCGAGCGGCAAAAGAGCAAGCCCCCTGTCGAAGTGTGCTGTTCGAACCACTCGCTGATGAGTTGGTGAAATGCATGCTTGGACAGCGCCAGGGCCAGTCAGATGTTGCTATCGGCCAGCAGCATGCAGGTATCCGATGTCGCCTGCCAGCAGGATTTCCGCAACTCGCTCGGGGGTGAGTTCCGCCGTCGAAGAGGCGGCATGCCAACACTCGACCTTCGGCAGGCCCGTCTTCTTATCTTTCGTGATCCGTGGGGCCTGGGATTTGGCAGTCGTCTCGGCCGCCAGCAAACCCTTGCGCAGCAGATCTGCTACGGCGTCCTTGAATCTTTGCCCTTGTTGCAAGGCGCGCAACTTGACCTGTTTGACCAGCGCTTCAGGTAGGTCCAGAGTTGTTTTCATAGAGAGTTTTTTCTGTTTCCCCAACTTGCTGTCAAGGGAAAGGTGCGGCGGCCGCTTCCTTCATGATTCGTCACCCGCACTGATATCCCGCATTCGCGAGGACGAAAACACTCAACCGTCTCGTTCGCGTCGGTTACTACACCGGCTCGAATCGCGAAAATCCGCTACTTGGCAACGGGAGCGCGGTAGATTCGTGTGCCGCCCGTGACGTCACGGTAACCCGTTTCGTTCTGAATTTCAGTCAGTCCATCGGCCCCCCCGGCTTCAGCCAACGCAGCCATGCGGCACAATGGCCCAACGATCGAACTCGGACCACAGCAACTCAGCGTCGCGAGAGGTCTGAAGACGAAGGCAACAGGCGTTGCAGCCAAAGCTGCGAACAGGAGGGTTATGCCCGGAGGAAAGCGGCTTGCGGTCCGCTTCACCCGCGTTCTTCGAGCGGAACGTATGGCCGCATCTCGGGGCCGTTGTACTGGCTGCGCGGGCGGATCAAGCGGTTGTTTTCGGATTGCTCGATCACGTGTGCGGCCCACCCGACGACCCGGCTGGCCACGAACAGGGGTGTGTACAGATCGACCTCCAGACCGAGGTACTTGTACAGCCGCGCGCTGGGCCAGTCGAGATTGGGTGGCAGCTTCTTCTCTTCACGGACAACCCGTTCCAGCGTGTCGGCGATCGTTTCGAGCGACAGATCGCCGGCCTGCCGGGCCAGGTCGGCGCAGTAATTCCGCAGAATGACGGCCCGCGGATCACCGTCTTTGTAGACCCGGTGGCCGAAGCCCATGATCTTACGCTTCTGTGCCAAAGCCTGGCGAACCCAGGTTTCGGCTCGGTCCGGCGTGCCCACTTCCTCGAGCACTTCCAGCACGCGCTCGTTCGCGCCGCCGTGCAGCGGGCCCTTCAAGGCGCCGATCGCCGCAGTGATCGCTGAGTGCAGGTCGGCCTGTGTCGAAGTCACCACCCGGGCCGTGAAGGTCGAGGCGTTGAATTCATGTTCCGCATACAGGATCAGCGAGACATCCATCGCCCGTTCCTGAACTGGGGTGGGGGCCTGGCCGGTGATGAGGTACAGCAGGTTGGCGGCGAATCCATTGGCGGGGTCGGGTTGCAGCAATGGCAGTCCCTGTCGCAGCCGATGCCGGGCGGCGATCAGAATGGGAATCTGGGCGAGCAACCGCACCGTCTTGCCAATGTTGGCGCTGCGCGTGTTCTCATCCACTTGAGGGTCGAAATGTCCCAGCGCGCTGACGCCGGTCCGCAACACGTCCATGGCACTGACGTGCAACGGGACTTGGCGGATCAAGTCGATGATGGAAGTGTCCACCTCGGCCGATTCGTGGAGGATGGCCTTGAAATCGGCCAGTTGCTCGGCCGAGGGGAGTTCGCCATACAGCAGCAGGTAGGCGACTTCTGGGAACGTGGACTGAGCCGCCAGTTCGGTGATGCCATAACCGCGATACGAAAGGCCACCGGTGATCGTGGAGATGGCCGTTTCACCGGCGATCACGCCTTCCAGGCCCGGAAAATACTGTGCAGTGCTCATCGGTCGTTCCTTCCGTCGATTGTCACGAGAATGTCGCTGGGGGCATACCCCGCGGGTCCGTGCTGCCGGGCGTTTTGTCGAGCGTCTCAGGGCGCCGCCTTCCAGGCCGCCCCTGGCTTGGTTCATGGCTTGCCCTGATCAAACCCAACACGGGTGAGTGTTACTTGGTTTGCGCCGCGCCGGACTGGGCCGAACTGTTCGCCGACGTTTTCGCTGGGGCGGATTTGCCAGCGTCCTGGGCGACGAGCGGAATTTCGGGAGCCGACATGTCGGGCTTCCGTGCCAGAAGGTCTGTCAATTGAAAGGCGTAGTATTTCTGGTTGGCGGCGGGCTGTTTGTCGTGCGAGGCGTTGGCCACCCACAAGCGTGTGCTGCGCGGGGCAAACAACACGTTGTGCAGATTGGATTTCATCGCGACCGGACAGTCCATGAGTTTCAGGGCGCTGTCGGCATCGAAGACCCCCTGTCCGGCCTGCGTCCGGCGGGCGAGTTCTTTGTAGCGGTCGCCAGCCGACATCAGGACGGTGTCTTTGACGGGGGTTGGCAACAGCGGGTGCGCTGCGCCCGATTCGATCAGTTCAAACCGATCCCAACTGGCCTCCATCCCGACTGCTCGATTCGTCTTGCCGTCGGCCACCACGTAAAAGTACTGGCAGGTGCGGGGGTTGTCGCGGAAGATGGCAATGGCCTCGTCGAGATCGCCACCACGTTCGAGCACTTCGCGGACGAGAAACGCCATGGGAACGCCGGCCCAGTGTCCGATGCCCCGACCACCCATTTCACCGACGGAGACACTCTTGGCGTTCATGCCGGTAACCGATCCGATGAAACCGGCATAGGTCACATTGACGAAGGGGATGCCCCCTTCCGGCTCGGCGACGATCAGGACGGCATGGTCCTGCAGTTCCCAGTCAATGGCGTAATCGAGCACCCGGCCATGATAGAGCGTGCCATCTTTCGTCGCCGTGTTCATGATGGCGAATCCGCTGCAATGGAACAGCTCGGGGATGAAATTCCCGGCGACGGCATCCTGATACTTGATGTCGGCGGCGGCGGAAAGTCCCCGCAGTTCTTCCCAGTATTTTTCGGGAACGTGCTTCTTCTGAACGGCCGTGATCGAATCGATGACCGAGCGCGGTTTGACTTTGAGGGGTCCGACCTGCACGGTCTGGTCACCCCGTTTGACGAGCAGGTTGTCCATGTTTTCGCGGACGTGCTGCTTGTACAAGGCCCCGTGCTGGTAACCCATTTCGTAGGGCGTACCCTTCAGATGCAGGACCGGATAGCCATCGACCAGTTCCAGCCAGCCTTGGCCGCAGCGGGCGAC
Source organism: Planctomycetota bacterium (assembly GCA_018242565.1). Classification (GTDB taxonomy): domain Bacteria; phylum Planctomycetota; class Planctomycetia; order Planctomycetales; family Planctomycetaceae; genus JACQFH01. The sequence continues at coordinate 8,483 of JAFEBR010000679.1, forward strand.
GGTCTGAGCCGAAGCGTCGCGCACCGCAGAGGCGACGAAAACCAGGACCAGAAGGCAGAAGACGGTCAGGCGGCGAAACAGCGGCATGCGAGCGCTCACAATCTGGGAAGGGAAACAGAAGTCCGGCAGATACGGGGACCCGTCGTGATCAAACTACGATACCGCATGTCGCGCTGGCCACGCAACGCTGATCGGGCTCGTCATCGGGTGGCAGAATCGGCGGGCCCGGGTTTTGGTCGGGCGGTCTCTTCTGGACTCGCTTTCGATTTGCTCTGCACTACCCGACTCTGGTACAACACCCATAAGATTTGCTGTCTGAGTTTTACTGTCTGACTTTCTGTGGTTACCGATCGGAGAACCCGCATGCCCCGCTGTTTCTGGGCGTTGATCTGCCTGGCTGTGACTGTTGCCGTGTTTCCTGTTCCGGGTGCTTACGCCCAGGAGAAAGACGCCCCGGCCGGAACGGTCACGTTTGGCGAAATTGATATCAAGGGGTCGTATGCCGAGGGGGCGACGGCACCCGGGTTGTTTGGTGAATTGTCCGAAAACCTGGATACGGCGCTGGGGCGGATCGAAAAGGCGGCCAGTGACGACAAGGTCGACGGGCTGATTTTGAAGATTCACAGCCCCACCATTGGCTGGGCGAAAATGAATGCGTTTCGCAAGTCGATCGCCCGCGTTCAGGCCAAAGGCAAAAAGGTCTACGCCTGGATGGCGGACGGTTCGAATATCGACTACGCGCTGGCCAGTGCCTGCGATGACGTGTCGATGCCCCAGCCGGGAACTCTGATGCTCGTGGGCGTCCGGGCGGAAGTCACGTTCTACAAAAAGCTCTTCGACATGATCGGCGTGAAAGCCGACATGTTGCGCGTCGGGGAATTCAAATCGGCGGCCGAGACGTACACACGCAGCGAGATGAGCCCCGAGTTCCGCCAGGAAATGGAAGAGATCGTTGATGACCGTTACGAACAACTGGTTGAAACGCTGGCCAAGGCGCGCAAACTGACTCCCGAAAAGGTCAAGTCGATCATCGACGAGGCGCCGCTGACCGCTCAGCAGGCCCAGAAACTGGGACTGCTCGACCGACTGGCCTACGAAGACGACCTCGAAGCCGCGATCAGCAAAGCCCATGCGGGCAAGACGCTGAAAGTCGTCAAAAAATACGGCAAGAAGAAGACCGATACCGATTTCAGCGGTCTGGCCGGCATGATGAAGATGATGGAAATGCTGATGGGGGTCGAGCAACCCAAACGCAAATCGAAAGAGCCCAAAATCGCCGTGATCTATGCCTCGGGCATGATCACCACCGGCAAAAGTTCCGCTGATTTTCTGTCGGGCGAATCCTCGATGGGATCGGACACGATGGTCAAAGCCATCCGCGATGCCAACAAGGATGCCACGGTGAAGGCGATCGTGTTGCGGGTGGACAGCCCTGGCGGCAGCGCGCTGGCCAGCGATTTGATCTGGCATGAACTTGAACTCGTGCAGAAGCCGTTCGTGGTCAGCATGGGCGATGTGGCCGGGTCGGGGGGCTACTACATCGCCATGGGAGCAAAACGCATCTTCGCCGATCCGGGGACCATTACCGGATCAATCGGCGTCGTGGGTGGCAAATTGGCGTTGAACGGCATGTTTGGCAAAGTCGGCATTACGACCGATGTCATCAGCCGGGGCAAAAACAGCGGCATCTTGAGCATGACGCACAGCTTCAGCGATACCGAACGCGATTCGATGCAACGGTTGCTGAATGACATTTACGAACAGTTCACGACGAAAGCCGCCAAGGGGCGGAAGATGGAGCATGAGAAGCTCGAAAAACTCGCCCGCGGCCGGGTATACACCGGTCGGGCCGCGTTGAAGATCGGTCTGGTGGACGAACTCGGTACCCTGGACGACGCGCTGGCTTACACCAAGCAGCAGATCGGTCTGGCGGCCGACGCGAAGATTGAACTGCTCAATCTGCCCAAGGCGACCAGTCCGCTTGAGTCACTGCTGGGGCCGATCGATCCCAACGCCGACGCGCGGGCCGCGCAAGCCGCGGTGCGAAGTCTGCTGCGGGAAATTTCTCCCGAACTCGAGCAGAATGTCCAGGCTCTGCAGGTACTGCAGATTCTGTCGCGCGAACGGTCGCTGACCGTGATGCCGTTCCGACTCGTGGTGAAATGACCTGCCCGTGTTGTCGAGTGGCCGCATCACGCTGGACCTGCAAGATCAGGTCTGGCGTGACCGTGGCTCGCCTGGCAATCTGCAATTCCTGCCTTGATTCGAACGTGACTGGAAGCCTGGGACATGCCCAAAGTTCTGCTGGTGATCGGTGATGCGACCGAAGTGCTCGATACGATGTATCCGTATTTTCGGTTGCCCGAAGATGAGTTCGAAGTGGTGGTCGCGGCTCCCGAAAAACGCCTGTACCACATGGTGCTGCACGAACGCCCCCTGGGCTGGGACATTACCCAGGAGACACCCGGCTACCATCTGCATTCCGACATTGCCTTCCGCGATGTGAAACCGGCTGAGTACGCCGGCCTGTTCGTGTCGGGCGGCCGCGCTCCGGAATATCTGCGCTACGACAAGCACCTGCTGGACCTCACTCGGCATTTCTTTCAGACGAATAAGCCCGTGGCATCGGTCTGTCACGGCATCGAAATCGTCGCCGCGGCAGATTGCATTCGTGGACGGAAAGTCACGACGGTCGCCAAGTGTGCGCTGGATGCGACAACCGCCGGGGCCACTTATGTCGATGAACCGTGCGTGGTCGACGGCAACCTGGTGACGGCCCGCGTCTGGATGGATAACACGCCGTTCCTGAAGGCGTTCATCAAGCTGCTGCACGCATCGACGGCTCAGGCCGGTCGGTCGTGACTGTGGCGGCGTGGGCTCCGGAACGGGTGGGTGCAGACGGCGCCGCGCCCGGGCTGGCATGTGGCGATTGCGGCGCCTGCTGTGTTCTGCTGCCCATTGTGGAACTGAACAAGCCGGGGCGCTGGGCCTGCGACCACCTGACCCGCCAGGGTTGTGGTTGCTACGACGAACGCCCTGGCGCATGCCGTGAGTTCCATTGCGTCTGGCTGCGAGGGGCCCTGGGAAGCGACGTTGCTTTGCGGCCGGACCGGTTGGGGGTGATGTTCGACTGGTTCCAGATCCGGGGTACCGGCGAGGAATGCTGCCAGGCGTTGGAATTGTGGCCCGGGGCCTTTGACGATGCGCGGGTGGGCCAGTTGCTGCAGATCCTGACCACTCGCTGGGCCGTGAATCTGCTGTACCGCGACAGCCGGCGCAGCACGCTGCCTGTCAGCGTGGCAGGCGTTACAGATTAGCCAGCTTATTTTTTCGGCGATTCAGTGCAGGTCACCGGTCCTTTCCCAACCGGCACGTATTCGACGGATTTCGGGCCGAGATGGGGGATCGGCAATGCCGGTTATGCCGTCTTGACCGATGGAACTTACAGTGGCTGATGTGCCGATTGAAACGTCAGCCGGAATGGATTCCTTAATTTCCACGGTCGTGAACTGCCATGCTCTTTCGCACAATTTTCTCGCAAGTTTCGTCACGGTCCCTGGGGTTATGTCTGTCGGGCGTCTTGCTGCTCGCGGGAATTGGGGGGTGCAAAAGTGCCCAGTCGACTTCTGCGGCACCGCAGGAGCGGTCGGCTCAACGGGCGGCCCCGTTGCGCCTGGCTACCAAGCCGTCACTGGATTTCGACCGGGATGACGAAGACAGTGACGACGACGAAGAATATCCTGACTTCCGCGGACGTCGTTCCGACATCTCGGTCCCTGGCAATAAGCACATTGCCTCGGTTCCGGAGGTCGAACTGCTCCCCGCTCCAGGTGTTGCCGATCGTGCGGTGAACGCTTCGGCCAGCGTCACTCCCGCCTCGGTGACTGACAGTGCCGACGGGAATGTCCTGCCTGCGGCTCCGCAAAAGGTGAGCAGGCTGCGATCGCTGCTCGGGGGCTCGTCGAGCCATCGGCCGGTTCCCGTGGCGAATCCGCCGCGGTTGAGTTCGACGCCGTTTACGACAGTTACCGACTCGACGAACGTAGAGTCACCGGAATAATTGTCAGACACCGTGAGGTGTGACGTTCAGTCCGACTTCGGCGTCCGGTGATTCGGCAATCCGTCAAGGCGGATCGTATCCCCCGGGATGAAATGGCTGGCATTTCAAAATGCGCCAAAAGCCACGGCACGTTCCGGAGATGAGTCCATACTTTTCGACAGCCAGGATGTAATACTGGCTGCACGACGGATGGAACCGGCACTGGCCGCCGAAGATCGGACTTAAAAACCGCTGATACCCGCGAACCGCCAGAATCGCGAGCCGTCTGGGAACATGCCAGACCCAGACGGCCAACGCGTTCAGTCGCGAGCGACGGCCCGATGAGGGAGCGGGATCAGTGGACATGCCTCGCTCCTCGACGAGTTGACCAGTGAGAGCCTGTCATAACGTGGTTCATGGGCTCTTCTCGGGCGCGGGCTGAGCGTCGTCACGTTGGCGATCGCGTTCCAGACGACGGGCGATCGTCCGGGCTCCCTGCAGCAGCGAGTCGCGCAAATCTTCGAGGGTCGGGTGCCGGCCCCCTGCGGGCACAGGCACCGGGACGAGTACCAGGTCCATGCCTGGCGGCAGGCGGTCCTGGCTCAATCGAAACGCTTCGCGAAGCAGTCGTTTCCAGCGATTTCTGCGGATCGCGTTGCCGTTCTTTTTGGAGACGCTCAAACCCAGCCGCAAGTGTCCCGCGGGGCTCCAGGCTCCGAAGACCGACACGAATTTCGTGCGGGCGACACAACGCCGTTCGAAGACCCGGGCGAAGTCAATCCCCTTGCGAACGTGCTGTTGTTTGGTGAATCGTAGCCGAGTCACAGAGCGGTCCTGTTCGGAGTTCGTATCTCACAACCGCATTTGACCTGCTGCGGGTCTTTGCGGGGGCGCAGGCCTGAACGGGCCATCGGTTACGCGTCGCTCGAAGTCTCAGACTCATCCGGGGGATGATCCTGCGCCGCGTCGGGTTTGGGCTTGAGGAACCAGAGTTCATCCGGTTTAGAGACGGCGGGAAGCGGTTTACGGGCCAGTCGGCGGGCGCGATTTCCCCACAGGATGGCGAACAACAGCAGCAGAATGCCGCTGAGGATGATCCCCAGCAGCATTAGCAGGGCTTGCTTCAGCCAGATCTTCAGCCCCGGGTCGATCGGTTTGCGTTGCGGACCCGCGGGGGCGGCAGAGGTGGGCTCGTCCTGTGATTCGGCTGATTCAGTGGCGGACTCCGGGGGATCTGCCGACAGAGTGGGTGAGGCCCACAGGCAGATCGAGAACCAGCACCCGGTCAGCAGTGTCAGCCAGCGGCGATGAGAGATCAGCAGGCCGGCGCTCACCACAGCCCTCCGCGCGGGGTATACGGTTCCGCAGTCGCGAATTCTTCGAGCAGGGCCCGCGCTGTGTCTGACAGTTTCTTGGGCACGACGATTTTGACAACGACGAACAGGTCGCCCCGTTCCTTGGTGGAGCGGTCGAGAACCCCTTTCCCCTTGAGTCGCAGCTTGGCGCCGCTGGAAGTTCCCGGCGGAATGGTGACCATGACGACCCCTTCCGAGAGGGTGGGGGCGTCAACCTTGGCTCCCAGAGCGGCCTCGCTGATGGTCACGGGCACATCGACCAGCAGGTGGCTGCCTTCCCGGCGGAAGTAGCGATGCGGTGTGACGCGAATGCGCACTTTCAAATCGCCCGCCGGTCCGCCATTGCCGCCGGGGTGTCCCTGCCCGGCCAGACGCACCAGACTGCCGGTATCGACACCGGCGGGAATGGTGACCGTCAGGCTTTCGTGCTTGCCGCCGCGGTCGAGGTGCAGTTCGTACTTGCCTCCCTCGACGGCGATTTGAAAGGGGATATCGACTTCAACTTCGACGTCTTCGCCTTTTTTGGGTCCGCGACGGGTTTGTCGTCTGCCACCCGCACCGCCTCCTCCAAAAGCGCCGCCAAAAATCTGTTCGAGATCGATGGGGCTGCCGCCGCCACCGCTGAAGAGGTCCGAGAAATCGACCGGACCAGCACCGCCGGCTCCCGGTCGGCCGCCCCCCCAATTGAAGGGGGCACCCTGACCACCTCCCGGCATGGCATGACCGAAGCGGTCGTACTGCTGCCGTTTCTCGTCGTTCCCCAACACGTCGAACGCTTCCTGAACCTGTTTGAAGTTCTCAGCCGCGTCTTTTTCTTTGTTCAGGTCGGGGTGGTATTTCTTCGACAGCTTCTTGTGGGCCTTACGGATTTCGTCGGCGGA
>JAFEBR010000680.1 GCA_018242565.1 Planctomycetota bacterium
ATTTGTGATCGTGGCAGCGGGCACAGGTCACCGTCAGGGCCATAGTTCCGCGAGTGACGACATCAATGCGATCATCGATCGTGTCGTGATTATTGTTTAGAAAGCGGCGTCCGACAGTGATGAATCCCAAGGCCGCCAAGGCAGGTGAATTCTCACCCAGTCCCATCTGATCCGCGGCAATCTGCTCCATCAGAAACTGATCGAATGGTCGATCTTCATTGAATGCCCCCACCACGTAGTCACGGTAGGTGTAGGCGTAGGGGCTGACCGGGTCAGCGGCCCCCGTGTCACCACGGGTGTTGGCATAGCGGGCCACATCAAGCCAGTGCCGGCCCCAGCGTTCACCATAATGAGGCGATGCCAGCAATCGCTCGATCACTCGTTCAAACGCTTGAGGCGAATCATCAGCCAGGAAATCGGCCACCTCGTCAGGAGTCGGAGGCAAGCCGATCAGATCGTAACTTGCTCGACGTATGAGCGTCCGCTTGTCGGCGAGTGGCGCAAACGAGAGACCGACGGCTTCGAGCCGTTCCAGGATGAACCCGTCAACCGGCAATTCGACCAATTCGGCCTGGCGGACGGCGGGAATGGGGGGGCGCTGCACGGGGCGAAATGCCCAATGCGACGGGGGCGGATTATTTTCTGCCCGCGCGGCAGCAACAAACACGATCAAAACTGGCAGCGCCAGCCACCCAAGTTGGGAATTCCACTTCACATTTACGCTCCTGAGCCGCGGACTTGTCGCCAACGGTCGCCTGCATTCTCAGGCGGTAACACGATGAAATGACATTGAGTCTGTAGTGAGCCAATTCGTCGCTCGATCGATTCGCCATTCGCCAGTTTCTGGTCAAGCGATCAAATCATCGACAACCTGGCCGTGAATATCCGTCAGACGGAAATCACGTCCCGCATGGCGGAACGTCAATTCCGTGTGGTCAAAGCCCAACAGATGCAAAATCGTGGCATGCAGGTCGTGTACGTGTACCGGTTTCTCGACCGCCTTGAAACCGAAATCATCGGTTGCGCCGTGAACATAACCCCCTTTGACTCCGCCGCCGGCCATCCAGACAGTAAAGCCGTGATGGTTGTGATCACGTCCTTTGCCGAAGCGGTTGTTGGGCAAGCCCATCACGAGTTCCACGGTGGGAGTCCGGCCGAACTCGCCTCCCCAGATCACCAGAGTGTCGTCGAGCATGCCGCGCTGCTTGAGGTCTTTAAGCAGTGCTCCGATGGCCTGATCACATTCTTTAGCAAGTTTGCGGTGCCCGGCCTCGAGGTTCTCGTGGTGGTCCCAGACCGCTCCCGCGGAATGCCAGACCTGGACAAATCGGACACCGCGCTCGACCAACCGGCGGGCGATCAGAATCTGACGGGCTTGTGTCCCTTCGCCATACATGCGGCGGACTGACTCTGGCTCTCGGCTGATGTCGAAGGCGTCGGTCGCTTCCAACTGCATGCGGTAACCCAGCTCGAACGATTGAATTCGCGATTCGAGTTGCGAATCACCATCGCGCGCTTGGCGGTGTCGTTCATTCAGTTCACGCAGCAAGTCCAACTGGCGACCCTGCTCGGCCGCCGAGATGCGTGCATTTCTGACGTTTTCGATCAGTTTTTCAATTTGCGTGTGGCGGGTGTCCACATAGGTTCCCTGGTACGCCCCGGGAAGAAACGCTGCCCGCCAATTCTGCGGGCCCGCATCGGGAAAGCCCCCCGGCGACATGGCCACAAATCCGGGCAGGTTCTGGTTCTCAGTTCCCAGGCCGTAAACCACCCACGATCCCAGGCTGGGCCGGATCAAGCGGGCATCGCCACAGTTCATCAACAGGACAGAAGGCTGATGGTTGGGGACATCGGCCCGCATGGATCGGATGACCGCCAGATCGTCTACACATTCCGCCACATGCGGAAAGATCTCGCTGACTTCGATCCCGCTTTGACCATAGCGCTGGAACTTGAACGGGGACGGCATCACCGCCCCCGTCTTGCGTTCGGTCTGCAAATGAAAATCGGCGGGAATCTCTTTTCCGGCATACTCCGTCAGGGCCGGCTTGTGATCAAACGTGTCCAGGTGTGACGGCCCGCCCCCCATGAACAGATGAATCACCCGTTTGGCGGTGCCGGCAAATTGCGGCCGTTTCGCTGCCAGAGGAGACTGAAATCCATTCGCGGCCCGCGCGATTCGCGGCGCATCGGCGTTCCAGAGGCTGGCCAGAGCCAGCGCCCCGAGTCCGGTACCCGAACGCTGCAGCAAGTCACGCCGCGTTACGGGGAGGAGATTGTCGAACATGGAGTTGGTCAATGTTTTACTTTCTGGGACTGCAACGCAAACTGGTGCTGCAGACAGTTTTCGGTGAACCGATCTTAACAGATGTCGCCACAGGCACCCAGACAGCCGCAGCACCTTGTCGCGGTACAGAGACCTCGCGACAGGTACCACGGATCGCGGGGTCCGCCCTGCCAACCTGCGGCGTCTTTGTAATGCGTCATATCAGCATTCCATCACGTCAGGCCACCCATAAACACGTCGCGGGTCTCCCGAGACTCTTCGCTCATGGCAACGAGCCAACCCACCGCTGGTCAGAGCAATCCTGGGCGCTGCGGCGACCGGTGGGCTTGACCTGTTTGCCGCGAATCGACCGATGGCGGACTCGGCAACCTGCAACAGGGCTGAATTTCATTCGGGAAACTGCTGCTGCGACCGAGGAATTCGCCTGACCAGATTGGTCTGTCCACGATACAGCGCATCGCTCGGAGAGTCGTGTTGCAAATCGTGGTACCGTTTGAGAATGGCTTCGCAACGATCGTCGCTGTACGGATGGGTGCGGAAGAACTCACTCCAGGGCAACTTCGGATCGAGACGGTTTCGATGCAATGTGTCAAAAAGTCGAGCCATCTCGCGTGGATCGTAACCCGCCCGAAACGCCCAGGTAGCCCCATCCAGGTCGGCCATCGATTCATCTTCGGGTCGGAATGGACGAGCAAACGTCTTCCACATCGTGCGTTGAGAGGCGAGAAACGTATGGGGAACGAATTCGCCAGCAAACGTCTGCTCCATCCGTTTGCTGTTTTTCAGGGGTGTCAGCAAATGTCCGCGATCGAGGTGCGACAGTTCATGACCGACAATGCCCACCAGCGCCGCCTCGTTTTCGGCAACTGTCAGCAACC
>JAFEBR010000681.1 GCA_018242565.1 Planctomycetota bacterium
CGGTGAAACCGAAGGGTTGGCTGTCGTTTGTGCTGTGTCCCTATGTTCCATGTTCCCCAAGATCGTGGCTGAAGGACTGCAGACCACGAAATACACGAACTACACGAAAGAAAAAAGCACAGAAAGGAACCGCGGATGACGCAGATTTCACGGATATTGTACGAGCAGGTGTCATTGTTTGGCGCGGGTGGGCCGACATTCCTGGGGGGGGGCCTGGACGAGTGGTCACGAAACGGGGGCCACGAAGAGGAAAAGACGGAGATCCACAGATTTGCGCAGATTGACGCAGATTTTTTGATATCGGGATTCGCGGGGAGGGTGATCGGGTGGGCTTGTGGTTCGGCCGAGGCAGGCACTCTGTTTTTAATCTGTGGAAATCTTGAAAATCTGTGGACCTTTCCCGTCCATAAACCAGTCGATGCGGAATGCGGTCGCTGGGAATCTGTGAAACCGATCGGTTGGCTGTCGTCGGTGTTTTGTTCCCATGTTCGGGACTTGCCAGGTCAACTGCCATAACTCGATTGCGAACGGATTGCCTTATGGCGGGCAAGGCATTTCGGCAGGCGCGGGCGGCGGTGTGAATTGCGAAGACACGTTCCTGGATTACACGCAGGTCAAGGCCGTGTATGCGAGCAGTTATCCCGGTTGAATGGCGCGGCAGGTCCGGATGGAATGTCGGTGCGGACGGGCGTCGCTTCGCGGATGTCAGCTTGCGGGTTGGTTTCGCGGAGCGAACAGGCCTCGCCGGAGTGAGCTGATGGAATGAGAGTTTGCCTGCTATGCGGTTGCCGGCAAATCAGCCGACAGAAGTCGCCCGGCGTGGGTAGCGAATCAATTGTCGCTCGGTGCGAATGGTACGTATCCAGGGTCCTGCGAGATCAACAGTTTTGGTAATGCCTGCTGCAGATCGGCGATGCCCCCCTCGGTGACGTGCGTGTGTTCGAGAGTGAGTGACCTGAGCGAAGTGAGGCCGCGAAGATGCTGCAGGCCGGCATCCGTTATTCGAGTGACGTAATCGTTGGTGAAGGCGTATTCAATATGGCTCGGCTTCACGGCGATGGCGGACAATGGTACGTATGCGGGCAATTGGGTGTCGTCGTACCACCCCGATGCGAGAGTTGTCAGCTCGCGAAGACTTAGGCCTTCAATGTTAGTGACTCGCGTAGCGCTCAAATGAGGTCTATTGAGTTTCAAATCGGGGTGAAGAACGGGTAGGCCGGCGTCAGTCTCATGCGAGACGTCGCGCGGCAGGTCTTGGAGTACCGTCAGGCCGTAATCAAACGGCTCTTCGATCGACAAGTTTTCGAGTGCCGTCAGGTCACGAAGATGCTGCAGGCCGTCGTCAGTCACTTGCGTGTCGTTGACCGACAACGATTTAAGTGCCGTCAGGCCGCGAAGATGCCTCATACCGGCGTCCGTCACTTGCGTGCAGTTGACCGACAACGATTTAAGTGTCGTCAGGCCGCGAAGATGCATCATGCCGGTGTCAGTCACTTCAGAGCCATAAAGACTCAGAGATTCGAGGTTCGTCAAACCGTTAAGGTGTTGCAGGGAGTCGTTTTCGTAAACGGTGACGTGAAAGATCTTGTCAAACATTCGCATTCGATCTTCGCCGAGGAAATCGCGGAGCCACGGCGGACCGAGGGGAACCTGAAGTACAAACCCGCCGCGTTTTTCAATTGCCTGGATCGCAGCCAGTTGGCGGTAGCCACGCAGTGCGAACCAGCCGGAATAAGGGGAGATGATTGCCAAGATCCCCAAGAACACCCCCAGCGACATCAGCATGCGGCGCCTCGGGCGAGGCGGCTGGTCGGGGAGCAACGCCGCAGAATCAACCGGCAAGATGGCCATGTGAGAAATGTACGCTGGGTACCCGCCGAAAACAACGGGATTCGCAGGGTGTCAAAAAACGGATGAATATGAAACCGTCGACGGACGACACAATCGCAGGCGAGCGTGATATTCCCCGGTCTGAGGATTGGAAGGCACATGTCGTTACCCGAAACAAACTTCAAGTTTGGCAATGCCCTTCGCAAATCGGTGAGGCCGGCCTCTGTGACTTGGGTGCGTTCGAGAGAAAGCCATTTGACCGCGATGAGCCCGTGGAGATGGTGAATCGCGGGGGCAGTGGTTCGGCCAAGGCAGGCACTCCTGATTTTATCCGCGCCATCTGTGCCATCCGCGGTTCTCTGCCGGCAGTCCGCCGACCGATGTGGAGAGAATTCAGCGAGGACCGGTGACACCCAGCGGTTGACCCGGGATGGAACCAGGAGAGTAGGAGAGGGACCGCACGATTGCGGTCGCCCCTCCCCTCATCAAACCGGACTGGCAGATTTCCGGCATCCGGCTTACCCGACAACAGTCGGCGACCAGGCATGCACAGGAG
>JAFEBR010000682.1 GCA_018242565.1 Planctomycetota bacterium
GAAATTCGGCGGCGCACGCTGGACGGACTCAAAGCCCTCAATGAGATCAACTACCAGCAACTGCATGATCCGGAAACGCACACGCGGATTCAGCAGTACGAATTGGCCTTCCGCATGCAGTCGAGCGTTCCGGAATTGACCGATCTCAGTAAGGAGCCCGAGACGACTTACCAGCTTTATGGCGACGAGGCCAAGAAGCCGGGAACCTTTGCCAACACCGTCTTGCTGGCCCGGCGCATGGTCGAACGGGGAGTACGGTTTGTGCAGATTTACCACAACAACTGGGATACCCACGCCAACGTCGCCGGGCGTCTGCCCGACCAGTGTCGTGATGTCGATCAGGCCTGTTGGGGATTGGTGCAGGATCTGAAATCCCGGGGGCTGTTTGACTCAACCCTGATCATCTGGGGTGGTGAATTCGGACGCACGATTTACTCGCAGGGGGGCGTTTCGAAAGAGAATTACGGTCGCGATCACCATCCCCGCTGCTTCACGATGTGGATGGCCGGCGGTGGAGCCAAAGGCGGAACGATCTATGGCGAGACCGACGATTTTTCGTACAACATTGTTCGCGATCCCGTGCACATTCACGATTTCCATGCGACCGTCCTGCATCTGCTCGGTTTCGATCATGAGCGTCTGACGGTCAAATTCCAGGGACTCGATTCGCGATTGACCGGAGTCGAGCCCTCGAAAGTGATCAAAGAACTGCTGGCTTGAACGAGTGGGCTGCCTCGAGCGTGTCGAGGGCCCGGCGGGCACATACGGCCCCGGTTAAAGATGTCGATTCGGGTTTGCCCGTCGTTGCTGGACGGGCGACCCATCGATTCCGTGCGGCCGTGTTTCCTTTCATTTCAACGTAAAGAACATCATCACCATGAGCGTGCAACCTGTATTGATCAACGGCGTCTGGAAGGCCTCGGCCGGGACCCGGACATTTCAAGCCGTGAATCCGGCGACTTTGACGGCATTGCCCGAAGTGTACCCGGTCAGTCCGTGGAGCGAGATCGAAGAAGCCGTGCAGGCGGCGGCGCGGGCGGCCGCGACGGTCGCCACCTGGCCGGGTGAACGCTTTGCCCGCTTCCTCGAACGTTATGCCGAGCGAATTGACGCACGGGCAGCGGAACTTGTCGCACTGGCCCATCAAGAGACCGCCTTGCCGGTCGAGCCCCGTTTGAGTAAGGCCGAGTTGCCCCGCACGACGAGCCAGTTGCGTCAGGCCGCCGCCGCCGCCCGCGACGGATCGTGGCTGCGCCCGACGATCGACACCAAAGCCAACATTCGAGCCGTGTTCGGGCCGATCGGTCCGGTGGTGGTCTTTGGCCCGAATAACTTTCCCTTCGCCTTCAATGGAATTTCGGGGGGCGACTTCGCCGCGGCGGTGGCTGCGGGAAATCCGGTCATTGCCAAAGGGCATTCGTGCCACCCAGGAACGACCCGGTTGTTTGCCGTCGAGGCCCAGCTGGCCGCCCAGGAAACCGATATGCCCGCGGGCTTCATACAGTTGATCTATCGGACCGATCATGCCGATGGCGAGAAACTGGTTTCGCATCCGCAGATCGGCGCCATCGGATACACCGGTGCCCGCGAGACCGGGCTGGTGTTGAAGACGGCCGCCGACAAGGCGGGTAAGCCGATCTATCTCGAATTGTCGAGCATCAATCCGGTGTTCATGCTGCCCGGTGCGCTCGCCGAGCGGGGCGCGGCACTGGTCGATGAATTCGCATCGAGTTGCCTGATGGGAACGGGGCAGTTCTGCACGAATCCGGGCCTGGTGGTCCTGGTGGCAGGTTCCGAGACCGATGCCTTCGTGAAAGCGGTCCAGGAGAAGTTCAGTGCGGCTCCCGTGGGGACGCTGCTTTCCGAAGGCGTGCAGAAGCACCTGGCACGCGGCATCGAAACGATTCGCGCAGCGGGGGCCAAACTGCTGACCGGTGGGGAACCTGGTGGCGGAAAAGGGGCGTCGTACCGCAATACGTTGCTCACCGTTTCGGGAGATCAGTTTGTGGCCGATGCGGCCCGGCTACAGACCGAAGCGTTCGGCAACTGCTCGCTGTTTGTGATCGCCAGGGATGCGAGCCAGTTGTCGAGCATTGCCTCGGCCATGGAAGGGAATCTGACCGGAACGATTTATTCCGCCAACGACGGTCGTGACGACGACTTGTACCGCACCGTCGAACCGCTGTTGCGGCGGCGCGTGGGGCGCCTGTTAAACGATCGGATGCCGACCGGTGTGGCGGTCAGCCCGGCGATGAACCATGGCGGCCCCTTCCCGGCCACGGGGCACCCGGGCTTTACCGCCGTCGGGATTCCGGCCTCGGTGCAGCGCTTCGCAGCCCTGTATTGCTATGACAACGTGCGTGCCCATCGACTGCCCGCGTCACTGCAAGATCAGAACCCGACCGGCAAACTCTGGCGGTTGATTGATGGAACCTGGAGTCAGGCCCATATCGGTTAGAGAGGCAATCGTGCAGTCACAGGTGCCAGCCCGGTCAATCGACCGGGCTGACACGCGGCCGTTTGGCCGGGCTGTTTCCCGGGGGCGAAATTGCCCTGGTCGAATTCAGGCGGGGGGCTCGACGGGAGTCGGTTTGGACCAATACACGTAGTCCGTATCGACTGCCTGGCCTCCGAGGCCGGCGACCAGTTGGGCAATCTGGCCACGATGATACCAGGCGTGGCCAAACAGTTGCGTCAGTATGCCTTCCAGGTTCCAGCGGTACCAGCGTCCGTCGTTAGTTAGCCTTGTAGGTAACGTCACGGCCTATTTGCGTATCGTCGAGTCGCTCAAGATAGGTGATCCAGTGGCTTTCCATCGCGGCGATCTGAGCCGAAAGGTCTGCCAGAGACAGGTCCGTCGGAAATGCTGGCGGCGCCTCGTTTACCGCGCCCAGTCGCTGCAACCAGCGCAGGCGAGCGGCCATCAGATGTGACAGCTTGTCGACGGCTTTGCGAAATTCAGGAGTTCCCTGCCGATCGAGGGGTACGCTGTTGAGCATTTGCACGCACAGGGCATTGCAGGCTTGTTCATAAGAAAACCAGTGGCGAAAGCGGTCGGCAAGTGATTTCACGGGTTACTCTCCCAGTTTTGGTTTGAGCGAAAATTGAGCCAGGGTCTTTGAATCGTACAACAAGGGAGAATCGTTGGGCAGATCGTCTCGACATCGACGTATCGTCCGACAAGGATCGCAATTCTTTGCAAAGGCGTTTATCGTCCGGTGGGTGGCCATTGTGCTGCGATGGACATTGGGAGCCGCCAATCGGAGCGCAGCAGGTCAAACGGATTGTCCGTCGCGGCTTGGATTCTGCCGACGGCCAACTGTATAAGTAGAGGCCGATTGCGCAGGCGTCGGGAGGGCAGGTGACACACAAGTATTTTGGGTTGCGAAGCTGCCCGGCGAACGGTGACCGCGGCGTGGGATTGCCCGGCGTAGCAGCCCTGTCGGCAGTGTGATAACTGCCGGAAATCGATTCTGGGGAATGGCCTCGATGAATCGGCAAGAGCCGTGAGTGTGTCGCGAGATGCCGATTCCTTCCTATTCAACAACGGCTGGACGACAGACATGCAAGAATTGTCGCTGAGGCAGCGAATCACGGTTCTCGCGGCCGCCTTTCTGGGCTGGATGTTTGGGGGACTGCAAATCGCGCTCTTCGTCTTAATCCATCGTCCCGCGATGCTGAGTCTGCTGGGAGTGTCTCCCGCAACGATGACTCCCGAAGCAGCGGCGCTGAATGAACAGACCATCACCCATTGGTTTGCCTGGTATCAGGCCGCGTTCTTGCTGGGGGCCGCGTCGGGGGGCTGGATCTTCGGCATGCTGGGAGATCGGTTTGGACGGACAAAATCTCTGGCGGCCAGCATCTTGTGTTATTCGGTGTTGACGGGAGCCTGCTACTTTGCCCGTTCGCCATGGGAGTTGCTGGTGTTACGGTTTCTGGCCTGTCATGGAATCGGTGGTGCCTGGCCGAATACCGTGGCACTCGTCGCCGAGGCCTGGCCGGCGGCATCGCGACCGTTATTGGCCGGGGTTCTGGGGACGGCGGCGAACGTGGGGCAGGTGGCGATGGGGTTATTGGGCCTGGGGTTTGACGTCACGGTGGATTCATGGCGCTGGACATTTCTGGCCGGGGCGGCGCCGGCGGCGATCGGAGTCTGGTGCCTGGTGTGCGTTCCGGAATCGGTCCGCTGGCAACTCAGCCGGTTACAGCAGGCGGCCTCCTGGCAGGGGCCGATCCGGGAATTGTTTCGACCGCCGCTGCGCTCGCGAACCATTATGGGAATTCTGCTGGGGACCATCCCTGTGATTGGCACCGCGGCGAATGCCCAGTGGATCGTTCCCTGGAGTGATCAGGTGCAGACACAGCAACTGAAGGTGTCGGCAGAAGACAAATCGGACCCGACGGCGGCCGCCGCGCGCCCCAAGCCAGACCCCAAGTCGAAAGCCCGCACCATGGTGTCGCGTTCGGGCGGGGCGGTGATCGGCAGCCTGCTGGGGGGCATTCTGGCCAGCTTCTTGGGTAGGCGGACGACCTATTTCTTCATCAGCCTGCTGGCGCTGGGGGCCAGCACCTGGATCTTTGGCTGGTTGACGCCACTGCACCCCTGGTTCTTGTGGGCATCGTTTGGATTTGGGCTCATTGGCGTCATTTATTTTGGGTGGCTTCCGTTGTATTTACCGGAACTCTTTCCGACGGCTGTCCGTGCTTCGGGGACGGGCATCTCGTTCAACTCGGGGCGTGTTCTCGCTGCGGGAGTCGTGCTGGGGACCGGGGTGCTGGTGAAGCTGTTCGGTGGTGATTATGCCCGGATCGGTTTATGGACCGGCATGATTTACGGTGCCGGGATGCTCTTGATTCTCTTCGCGCCCCGCACCGATGCTGGCAGTTTGCAGGATTGACGGAAGAATAGCACGATGCAGTTGCGACCATTGGGAGCCACCGGACTGTCTGTATCTGCCATCGCCTTTGGTGCGGGGCCGGTGTCGGGTTTGTTCACTGCGGCTGACGTCGAGAAGCAGGCCGCGGTGATTGCCCGGGCTCTGCAGGCGGGCGTGAACTGGTTCGATACGGCGGCCACCTATGGGCAAGGACATTCCGAAGCGGGGTTAGGTGTCGCACTCGCCAGGCTGCGGTCCAACTCTCCTGTGCACGTGGCGACCAAAGTGCGTGTGCAGTTGGACCACGAGACCGACCTGCGTCCGCTGGTCGTAGAGTCTGTTCGTCAGAGTCTGGAGCGATTGCGCCTGCCGCGACTGACGCTCGTGCAGATTCATAATTCGATCACACGGAATCGGAACGATCAGCCGACGTCGATTACGCCTGAAGATGTTCTCGGCCCCACAGGCCTGCTGGCTGGACTGGAGGATTTGCGTGTTGCCGGTTGCATTGAACATTTCGGACTGACGGGCATCGGCGATGCGGACGCTCTGAACACGGTCCTTTTGTCGGGCCGTTTCGCGACGATTCAGGCACCGCTGCATCTGCTCAATCCGAGTGCCTTGCGCCCGACTCCGGCCGGACTCTGCGATCCAGATTACGGCGGGTTTCTGAACACGGCGTTTCAGCTGGGGATGGGGATTTTTGCCATTCGAGTTTTTGCGGCGGGTGCCTTATTGGGGGCCGAGCCTTCCAGTCATACGCTGAAGACCCCGTTCTTTCCGTTGCCGCTTTATCGTCGTGATTTATTCCGCGCCCGGTGCCTGGCCGCGCAACTCGGATCGATGGAGTCGCTGCGGGAAATGGCCCTGCGGTATGTGCTCTCGTTGCCACAAGTCAGCTCAGCGATTGTGGGGTTCGGTGCCGCGGAACAGATTGATTCCGCCGCAAAGATCGCCAGTCTGCCAGCGCTCACTGCCGCGGAGCTGCTGTCCCTCGAACACCAGCTCGATTCAGTCTCCCGAGCGATGCCGCCAGCCGAGGCAGATCAGGTCGAATGAGAGACTGGCCTGGCGTGTGAGCGTTGGTTTGCGGGGCCGAGAAAACAGCACCGCGAAGTCCACGTTTCGAAGGGGCCACCTGTCCGTAGAGGTTTGGCAGGCTGGCGTAGTCAGACTGCGACAGGCCAAATGAGACGCAGCGGATTTCGCCTGCGCCGGCACACGCAACCCGGATAGTGTTTTGACGGTGAGCGATATGGTATGCTGCCCGTGGCAGTGCTGATACATCCAAGGCGGTTCCGCCCCAGTACAGACACTGCGGTGGTTCTGGCAATTCACGGCAGTCTGGATGCCGACTTTACGCAAACGGTTTTTCCCGCGACGTTGTGGTTGCCGCCATCAATCGATTCCGTGCGTCGTTCGTGAAGTTGGCCAACAGACCTGTTGGCCGATGTCTGGTCGATTTCCGATGCTCTCTCTCTGGGGAATTCACAATGCTTCGAGTTTCGACGATTGCAACAGCGGTGTTGATGAGTGTGAGTCTGTCCGTGGCGACTGTCCGTGGGGCAGAAAAGGTTCAAGGACTCGATAAGCAAGGTAAGGCCGATCTCAAATCTGCCGGTCCGATCGCGTTTGGTCCGCCGGGGGTGTTGTTCGTGGGGGATTCGCAAGGCGCCTCGCTGTTCGCGATCGGAGTCGATCCTGGCACGCCGGCGAAGCCCGCGCCGTTTAAGGTCGAAGGGCTGGATGCCAAACTGGCCGGCCTGCTCGGCACGAAGGCCGCCGACATTCTGATCAACGACGTGGCCGTGCAGCCTGTCACGGGAATCGCCTACATCAGTGCGTCGCGCGGGCGCGGTCCCGATGCGCAAGCCGTGCTGGCAACAGTGACGGCGGCAGGCAAGCTGGACCTGGTGAACCTCGACAATGTGGCGTATGCGCAGGTGACCCTGGCAAATGCCCCCACGCCGGAACAAAAGGATGGCCGGGGCAACTCGTTGCGGCAGGATTCGATCACCGACCTGCATTTCGTGGAAGGCCGCGTGTTTGTCGCCGGTCTTTCGAACGAAGGGTTTCCGTCCACCCTGCGGGCGATCGAATTTCCGTTCAGCGGTCCCAACCCCGGAACCGGGGTGGAAATCTATCACGGTGCCCATGGTGCGTTCGAAACGAAGGCTCCGGTCCGGACGTTTGTCCCATTCAACATCGGAGGCGAGCCCCACATTCTGGCGGCCTATCAGTGCACGCCGCTGGTGACGATTCCGGTGGCTCAATTGCAGGCGGGTGGCAAAGTCAAAGGTCGCACGGTGGCCGAGTTGGGAAATCGGAACCGGCCCCTGGACATTATCGCCTATGAAAAAGAAGGTCGTGCCTTCCTGCTGCTGGCCAACAGCGCTCGTGGCGTGATGAAAATCACGACTGACAACATCGATAAGCAAGAGGGGATCGAACAGCGGGTGGCCGATAAGGCGGGACTTCCCTACGAAACGATTGCCGACCTGAAAGGGGTCGAACACCTCGACAAAGTCGGCAATGAGTTCGCCTTGCTGTTGGTGCGTACGCCGGCTGGATTGAATCTGGAAACGGTTCCGCTGCCGTAGTTGCCGCAGCGGCAAACCGATGATTTACAGGGCGGGGACTCCTGTGAGTAATCCCGGGCGGCTCGCAGGAGTTTCCCCGCCTGATCGTGGTGCATGTCTGGCCGTGGGGCAATCCGCTGGCCCCCGCACGGTTTTGTGTGGCGACTTTGTCACGTCGTGCTGATGTCGGCAGTCGCTTGACTTCAGCTTGTGGAGGCGATTGTGCCACCCACACCGTTCACGGTCGTGTGATGTGCTGGGTGGCCAGGGTTGCCAGTGCCGGAATGCCAGCGATCCTGACAGAATGGCTTCTCGTATCTGAAAAGGGAGTCGCTATGTCGTGGCAAACGGGGCCGTATCGGAAAACGCTGCCGGCACTGGTTCTGGCGAGCCTGACGGTGTTGGCACAGGCTACCGAGCCGGAAAATCCGCGTCCGGAACTCCGGATTGTGCGGGACCAGGCCGGTCACCCGACCGCAGTCGAGTCGGTGGGATGGCGGGACGCGGATTTGCGGAAGCTCGCGAAACACCCGGAATCCCGCGTTCTGTTGCCCCGTTTGCTGGCCGTGTATGTCGCGACTGAGGGGGCCGTTGCCGATGTGCCCGCCGTCGCCGGCGAGTGGACGGTGGCCGCGGCGTCAGTCCGATTTACTCCGCGGTTTCCGTTGCTCGCCGGTGTGAAATACCGCGCAGAACTTCGTCCAGACGTGCTGGCGGGAATCGCCGCGCCGGCCGGTCAGGCCGTGCCGCGACCAACGAAACCGATCACCCTCGAGATTTTTTCATCCGCTGAGGAACCGGCCACGGCCGCCGAAGTGGTGCAGGTGTATCCCTCATCTGCGGTGATTCCCGAAAACAACTTGCGATTCTACATTCATTTTTCGGAGTCGATGGGGCGTGGCGAGGCTTACTCGCATCTGCACCTGTTGAATGCCAAGGGGCAAGAGGTCACGGATGCATTTCTAGAAATCGGAGAGGAATTGTGGGATCCGCGGGCCAAACGCCTGACGTTGTTGATTGATCCCGGGCGGATCAAGAAAGGGGTGCAACCCCGGGAAGAACTGGGGCCCGTCCTGGAGGCCGGGCAGGAATACACGTTAGTCATTGATCGTCGGTGGCGCGACGCGAGTGGGCGTCCCTTGAAGGCCGACTTTCGAAAAACGTTTCGGACCGCGGCACCTGCCGAAGCTGCGATTGATCCGGCTCATTGGAAATTGATGCCTCCGTCTGCCGGCACGGTTGATCCCCTGGTCATTCGATTCCCCGCACCACTTGATCGGGCGCTGCTGGAACGGACGATCACCGTGACCAACCTGCAGGGAGAAGCCATCGTCGGCCGCGTGTCGCTGGCAGACGACGAACGGAGGTGGGAGTTTCGGCCTCAGGCGAACTGGGGGCGCGGACGATTTCTGCTGGTGATCGACACGGCTCTGGAAGATCTGGCCGGCAATCGAATCGGGAAGCCGTTCGAGGTGGACCAGTTCACGGAAGTCGATAAAACGTCTGAGACGGAACCAACTCGGGTGTCGTTTGAGATCCGGTAACGGCGGATCGAGGTGTCTGTCATCGAAACGAGTGTTTGGCCCTCTATGGGAAACCGAGGTCCGGGATTTCGCCGGTGCCGATTGCCTGGCAGGCCGGTGACCTGGTCGGCCAACTCGATCAATATGCCCGACGCTGTCGCGACGAGGGAATGTCGAGTGCTTTGCGGTACTTTGTGATGGTACGCCGGGCGAGCGTATAACCCTGCTTCGCCAGCTCAGCGACCAGCGCATCGTCGCTCAACGGGTCGTTCTTGTCTTCGTTGTCGACGATTTCCTTGAGCTTGATGCGGATGATATCCCAGGCGACTTCGTCACCATCCTGGGTGGTTGTGCCGCCGCCAAAAAATCGCTTCAGCGCGAAAATCCCGCGCGGGGTTTGTACGTATTTGTCGTCCACCGCGCGAGAGACCGTCGTCACGTGCACTCCCACGACGTCGGCGATCTGCTGCATTTTCAGGGGGACAATGTACTCGGGGCCCTTGTCGAGAAAGGCGGTCTGGAAGTCGACAATCGCCTGGGCGACCCGCTTCAGCGTGTTGTAGCGTTGCTCAATCGACTCGATCAGCCATTTGGCCGATTCGATCTTGCGCTTGATGTACTCTTTGGTTTTGGGGTCCGCATCGCCGTTGGCCAGAATCTGCTGGTACTTGCGGCTGATGTTCAGTCGCGGAGTGTATTCGTCTTCAAGACGTACGACGTATTTGCCGTTCTGGTCCTGCTCGACGACGATATCGGGGATGACATTCGGGGCCGAGGCCGGTTCGAAATCGCGCCCCGGCCAGGGATTCAGATGTTGCAGTTCTTCGCGGGCATCCTTGATGACTTCCAGCGAATAACCGGTCTTGCGTTCAATGACCGGCAGACGGTTTTCGGCGAGATCCTCCAGGTGCGAGGTGATCAGAGTGATCAACACGTCGCGCATGGGGGTGTTCGGGCGGATCTGCAGCAGGAAGCATTCTTTGAGATCGCGGGCCCCGACTCCGGGAGGATCCAACTGCTGGATCAACGTCAAGGCCGTCTGGGCGTCGTTGGCCGAGACCGGTTTGCCAAAGTCCTCGACCATTTTCTCAAGGGTGCCGTTGAGACGCCCGTTGCCGTCGAGATTCTGAATCAGGAACTCGGCGAATTCCCGGATTTCGGGTGAGCAGGTGAAGAACCGGAATTGTTCGAGCAGGTGATCCTGCAGCGATTGAGGCCGGGACACGAGGTTGGAAATGGCGTCGTGGGCCCGTTCCCCATCCTCTTCTGAGCGATTCGAAGAGATGCGGGGAGAGTAGGTGTAATCGTCTTCCTGCTGCCAGTCCTCTGGCATATTCAGCAGGCGTTCGAAATCGTCCTGGTTATTGTGTTCCGAATCGACGACCAGTTCTTTTTGCTCGACCGGCTTTTCGGAAACAGGCGACTCGTGTTCGGAAGCCGGGCCGGGCGCTTCGGCAAATTCCGGCTCAACTTCGGGCGCTTCGAGCATGGGGTTTTCAATCAACTCAGTCGCGATGCGTTCCTGCAGTGCCATGACTGGCAGTTGCAGAATCTCCATGGATTGGATCATCCGCGGAGCCAGCTTCATCTGCTGGCTCATCTTCATTTGTTGACTGAAACCCAGTTGCATCGAAAACTCTGTCTCTTAGAAGGTTTGCCGGCCACGCAGCGCGTCGGCCAACATTTCCCGATTGGCAAATTCTAGCACGCTTCCGGAAGGAATACCGCGAGCGAGTCGCGTAATTTTGACCGGATCATCGGCCAGCAGGTTGGAAATGAACAATGCCGTGCCATCCCCTTCAACCGTTGGATTCGTTGCCATCACCACTTCGCGAATTCCCGTCTGCCGAATCCGTCGCTGCAGGGCATCGATGGTCAGTTGTTCGGGGCCCATCCCTTCCAGGGGAGAGATGCGCCCCTGCAGCACATGGTACACCCCTTGATAGGCCCCTGAAGCCTCCAGGGAAATCAGGTCGCGGGGTTGTTCGACGACGCACACGACCTGATGGTCACGCCGAGAGTCGGCACAGATGTGACAGAGATCATTTTCGGTGAGGTTGTAACAGATCGAACAGGGCCGAACCGTCGTTTTCACCACGCGGATCGCATCGGCCAACCCCAAAGCCTTTTCGGCCGGGCACATCAGGATGAAGTGCGCCAGCCTCTCCGCCGACTTTCGGCCGATCCCTGGCAGCATTTCGAACTCTTCAATTAACCGACTCATGGCCGGTCCATAAGGGTTCACAAAAAACTCCTCGTTTCTGACTCCCGTTGCCGCATGGATTTCGCCTCGGGTCTGAATCCGTCGCCTGCGGGCGACCAGGTCGTATTCAGTGCCGACTTTGGTGGACTACCCCAACTGAGACAACGCGTCGTTGATTCCTGGAATGTCTAATCCGCCGGTCATGCGCTCCATTTGTTCGGCGGTCGCCTGTTTGAGTTTGTCCAACGCCTGGTTGACCGCGGCGACGACCAGATCTTCAAGTAGTTCGCGATCGCCCGATTCAATCACCGAGGGCTCAATCTGGCATCCCAGAACCTGCTGTTGGCCATTGATTTCGATTTTGACCATGCCACCACCGGCTGAGCCCTCGACTTTCAGTCGGCGCAGAGTCTCTTGCATTTCTTTCATACGCCCCTGAATTTCATGAGCGTTTTTCATCAGAGAGGCGAACTGTCCGAGTCCCTTAAACATCTGGCTTACTCCTGGCTTTTCACGGGGGCGACGGAACTCTCTGTTTTGACCACAGTGGCCCCGAATACGCTGATCGCCCGCTGCACCAGCGAATCACGCTCGGCATCGGGCGCCTTCTCTGGTTTCGCCGCGGCGACCTCTGTCTGCCGTACTTCCTTTTTGACGGTTGATGTGGCGGCGGAATCGTCGTCGGCCAGCATGACACGGATCGGACGTCCGACCACGCGCTCCAGCGTCCGTTCAATTCTCGATATATTGTCTGGAGAGCGTTCGAGAGACTGCTTGCTGAAATGATAACTCTTGGGGAACATCAGGACTAGTGTGTTTGGCCCGGAAATTGCAGTACGAGAGACGGATTTGGCGTTCGTTTTCGCCATATCTGACAACTGCAAAAGAGTTTGCGACCAAATCTCAGTTTCCCGGCCGGCTTCAAATGGAATTGTGACCATCGGTTCGGCCAGAGCGGATTCCGGTGCCATCCCGGAATTTTCCGAGGATCCGACATTCGTCAGTTCGGGCCCGGCTGCCGTCAGTTCAGGCCCGGCAATCGACGCGGCAGAGTCGCCGATTGCGGCCGGACGCGTGGAATCGCCAGACGATGCGGGCGGTCGGGGGGGGCCGGTCGTGGGTGCAGTGCTGCGGGCGACCGAGGGGACCGCCGGCCCTGAACCGGCGAATTGCCCTTGCCTCATCCGCGACACCAGTTCGCGCAGGTCATCGAGTTGGTCGAGCGTGCTGATTCGCACCAAGGCGAGTTCCAGCAGGACGCGACTGACCGTCGTCCCTTTCATGCGGTGTTTCGTCTCGGCCAGGATTTGCAGCCCGGCGAGGACCGTCTGCAGGGCATTGTTGGCCTGCTGTGTGAGTGCGGCTCGCTGCTCGTCGGCGACGGAAATCAGTGGGGCCTCGCGGGCTCCGGAGGCCAGGACCATCAGATCGCGAAAATAACCCAGCAACTGATCGGTGAGTTCGCTCACCTGGGCTCCGCTCCCCACCGCTTCTTCCAGCAGGGACAGGACCCGGGCGGGTTGGCGCCCCAAAAGCGCCTCTCCCAGTTCAATCAGCCGTTCGTCCGGGGCTGTTCCCAGCAGTCGGTGGACATCGTGCGGTCCGATCGATTTCCCGCCGAAGGCCAACAACTGGTCAAACAGCGACTGGCTGTCGCGCATCGAACCCGCGGCGCGGCGGGCCACGAGTTGAATGGCTTTGGGATCGACGACCACACCCTCGGCGGCCGCAATTTCTGCGAGGCGTTGTCCAATGCTCGAGGTCGCGATGGTCCCGAAATCGAATCGCTGGCAGCGCGAGAGGATCGTGTCGGGAACTTTCTGCGGGTCGGTCGTACAGAAAATGAATTTGACGTTGGGAGGGGGCTCTTCCAGGGTTTTCAGCAACGCGTTGAAGGCTTCACGCGTCAACATGTGAACTTCGTCGATGATGTAGATCTTGTAGCGGCACCGCATCGGTTTCACATTGACGTTGGCCCGCAGGGTGCGGATTTCGTCGATACCACGATTTGAGGCACCGTCGATTTCGATCACATCGACGTCGCTGCCGACGGAAATCCCGCGGCAGATTTCGCATTCGTTGCAGGGATCGCCCTGGACGGCCTGGGCGCAGTTCAGGCTCTTGGCCAGGATGCGGGCAGTCGAGGTCTTGCCCACTCCCCGGGCACCTGTAAACAGGTAGGCATGTGCCACCCGCTCCGCCGAAATGGCATTTTTCAAGGCCTGCGAGATGTTCTCTTGGCCCACGACTTCGCCAAAGGATTGTGGGCGAAACCGACGCGCCAAAACTGTGTATTCCATGAATGTTCCCGCCCCAGAGGCAACTGTCTGGCGTCCACGGCGGCAGATCCTTTTCCGTGCCGTGAATCGTCAGTATTCAGCCCGCGGTGGGGTCGGTATAATTTCCCAGTAATCACCAACCCAATCAAGCGACTCTCTTGGCCATTTTGAAAACACCATGACTCAAACCTCGTTTGTGCCCCTCCATCCGCAGCCAGTCGAAGAAGATCCGCTCGAATTGATGGATGAAATCGAGCAACTCAAGGCTGAGCACGATGCCGTTCTGCTGGCACACTTTTATGTCAATGGTGAGATTCAGGACATCGCCGATTTCACCGGCGACAGCCTGAAACTGGCACGCGATGCCGTGACGGTGACAAATTCCACAATCGTATTTGCCGGCGTTCACTTTATGGCTGAGTCGGCCAAGATTCTGAACCCGGCCAAGCGGGTTTTGATCCCTGACCTGTTGGCCGGTTGTTCACTCGCCGAGAGTTGCCCGGCGGACAAGTTGGCTGCGTATCAGGCCGAATTGCGCCAGGCGGGCCATGATTTCGAGACCGTGGCGTATATCAACACCTCGGCGGCCGTGAAATCGCTGTGCGACTGGATCGTGACCAGCGGTAACGCCCGGGAGATCATCGACCGCGTGCCGGCGGGTAAAGAGATCCTGTTCGTTCCCGATCAGCATCTGGGAAGATACTTGTCCGAGGTCACGGGTCGCCCGATGATCCTCTGGCCCGGTTCGTGCATGGTTCACGAAGTGTTCAGCGTGCAGGATCTGCTCAGGGCGAAACGCAACAATCCGGGCAGCGTTGTGCTCGCGCATCCGGAATGTCCAAAACCGATTCTGGATGTCAGCGATGTCGTGGGCGGCACAGAACGCATGCGGAAATATGTCGCCTCGGTCAGCACGCCCACCATCTTTCTGGTGGCAACCGAGGCGAATATGATCCATCCGCTGTCATTGGCGGCCCCGCAGCACACGTACATTCCAGTGCCCGGCATCATGGCCTCGGATGGCACAACGTGCGCCTGTAACAAATGCCCGCACATGTCTCGCAATACGTTGCGAGCCGTGCGGGATTGTTTGAAAACCGGTCAGCCAGAAATTCAATGGCAACCGTACTTTGACAAAGCTCAGGCCGTCTTGCAGAAAAGCTTACTGCAATAACGGCCTGAGATAGACTCTTTCAAAGTCTCCGATTACGGCTGGCTGGGACCTTGTCGACCGATCTTTCCGTCCTGGCTGCCTTGGATCGCGGAAGGACCGTTGTCGACGGTCAGTACGACTTGCGTACCCGCCTGGGCAAACCAGTACTGCAGATCATTCAGGATGTTCTGGAAGTCGCCGCAGTATGCGCCGCCGTTCAGGTCGGTGGCTTGGACCATGCAAACGGGATTGTTCCCCGGGTTCAGCGGATCGTTGTGGGTCACGACGAGCGCACCCGAGTCACCCGGGAAGGCAAAACCCGCGGTCACTCCCGGAGGTTGGACTGCGGTCGGCGTGATCTCAATCTGCTGCGAGAAAGGCACATACACGTTGCCGGCGATTCCTGAATTGATCGAAACGCCACCCGTTCCGTTGATCACCGTGTTGGTGAACGATTGCTTGATCAGCACTCCCCCCTGTGGCGTCAGTGGGTTCGAAATGTTGACGACGATCGTGTAGACCTGATTCAGTCCGGTCACCGAGCCGTATGTCAACTTCGAGCCGGTCCCGTATTTCTGCACCGGCATACCGAGGTAGGCCTGCGCATAGTTGGGAGTCGGAATTCCATATCCGCCCGACGGAGTGGACGTATCGAGTGACTGCCCCGCCGTCAGCACCAGCGCAGAATCGGTCAGATTGGTCGGAGTGTTGTTCGCTGGCGGGTTGCCCGGGGGAGTCGGGGTGACGGTATCTGGATGATTGATCCCCGGCGTCGGAGGAAACTGTGTGCCGTTGTAGACATGCGGGTCGGTTGTCGTGTACTGGGCCACGGCCGGCCCACCTGGAACGTTCGGGAACGTGTAGAACGCGAAGAACGGGGTCACGACTGCCAGGGTTCCCAGGGTGTTGGCATACGTGGTGTAGGGAACTCGGCAATTCACAGTCGCCGAACCTTCGGCGGGGGCCGTAGCATTTCGTCCCAGTGCGAAGAAGGTGACGAGCTGGTCAGTCGCTGTCTGAGTGGCCTGGTCCCAGCTTGCGATGTACAACTCGTTGCCGGCATACACGTGATTGCAGCTCAACGCATACACCTGCGAATTCGAACCTTTCAGACGGCAGGCAATGGTGCCGTTGGTTCCGGCACAGGGGAGCGTACTGGCCGGCACCGCCGGAGTCGCCGTGGGATTGCCGGTGATGTCGATGTAGGTGCTTGTGCCAATCGGTGCCGGAGTCGGAGGCGGGGCCGCGAACTTGATCGGACCCGCGAGAACGCGAACGATAGCCACACCGTCGATCTGCGACGGAATGGTGGGATTGTCGGCACCGGTGACTTGCACACGAATGACGACGTTGCCGTCTTCGTCGAGGCCCGTGGAAGTCCCCACGACTCCCTTCTGCGTCATCCACGTGTACTGGTTCTTATTCTGGACTTCAATCACCCGCTTGACGAGTGGGTGCTGTGCGTCGAGCAGGGATCGTTTGGAATTCGATGACGAGTTGCTGGATTTCCGCGTCGCCACATTTCGCGTTTGTTTCGGGCTGTTATTGCTGCGCACGGCGCCCGAACTGCGCGACGATTCGGTCGATGTGACGCCGCGGGGGCTGGTCCCACCGGATGTGCGGTTCGTCCCCGGAACCATGCCAGGAGCGACCGACGGGCCACCCACGACGTTGCCACCCTGGCCGCCGCCTCCGACAGATTCCTGATCCGACGATCCGGACGTGTCACCCGAATTACCTGTCGTCCGGTTGGACGATTTGGCCTTGCTGCTCTTCGAACCTGCCGACGCAGACTTCGATGTGTTGTCCTTGGCAGCCAGGGACGAAACATCAAAAGTGACGGTTGCTGCCAGAATCGTCATGGAAAAGATTGCCAGGATCGACCGCCAACGCATTCCAGCCATCACGTAATCTCCCGAGCCCGCTCACGAAGGACGAAGAATTTTGCACACCATCAATTATCCAGTTTACCCAGACTGAAGCGCAAGGCAACTGGTTTTCCGTAAAATCTTGCCAGTGGTCGTTCGTTCTGTGCCGTTTGACGAGAGTCTGCCGGGGATGTGTCGTGAGACATGCCCCCCGACCAGGAGTCGCGTCCGGACCCACAGATAGAAGAGACCATTCCGGCACTGGTTTCTCTTGTGTACAGGTTCGGCGTCCTGACACAGGGGAAACAAGAGATTCGTTTGCCTCGATTGTGACTTTTGGTGTTTCCTGGCCCGCGTTCGGTCTGTGCCCAATAAGCCAGAATTGAACAGCACTTCGGTTCTGCTGCCAGGGCCCGTTACAGCAATTCAACCGGCTTTGAGAATTACAGCGGAAATCGGTGTTGCCCCGAATCGGCTGTCCGAAAAGTCGCTACCGGCCCTGGATTACGCGCCGGGACAGGGGGACTGGTCGTGTGCTGCGAGAGACTGGGGCGTTGCCCCGGTTGGGTTTCTGGGGCGCCATCGAAATTCCCAATTCAAATCATCTGGCAGATTGACCGGTGTGATCCGCCCCCGGATTCCCCAGCAAGGACCTCTTTTTCTCGATGAATCGCAGGTGGTGTTCCAGATGTTCGACGTAGTTTTGAATCATTGAGCTCAGTGTGACTTGCCCCCGTTCGCTGTGCTGGCCCGTACGGTTGAATGCGCTCTCGGGCAGGCTCCGCAGGATGACCGCCGTCAGTTCACGGTTCAGGCGAAACACTTCCGCCGCCTGGAAGGGATCCAACCTCTCGGGAAACAACCGTTGCGAGAAGGCCGTTTCATCGTAGCCGATGAGCGTTGGGTTGTGTTCGGCAATGATCCGTTTCATCCGGTCTGCGCCAATCAAATCCGAGTCCATGAAATGCACCACGATTTGCAGAATCGACCAGGTTCCAGGAACTGGAGTCGCCAGAAATTCCTGGCGGGACAAGCCGCGGATGGCCTGGGCCACCGTATCGGCGCCCGCGGCGTACTGCTCAATCTGCTGATGGTTCACGGTTGAGTCTCTCTCTCGATGGCCACGCCGAATAGCCGCACTTCGACCTGCCAGACCGGTTGTGCCGGGGCGGAATCTCACGAGTGCGGCGAACAATTTTGTCGATTGTAGCAGTTGGCGCGGAGAACCGGCGAAAAGGCGCCTCGCGATTTTCGCGGTGAGTCGTGAAGCGGTCGGCCGCATGGTCGAAATCGTCGGAATCTTACGGATTCCGCAGGGGCCAGAAAAACCTGATGTACAATCCATCGCTATCGTTGGCGATGTTCTGGCCAGGATTTGTCCGGCATCGTGGAAAACGAAAATCCGCCGCAATGTCAGGAGGACACTGCGGCGGATGGATTTGACCGTTGAAATGTCAGAACGGCGTTTTAGAACGTTCCGACCCGGGGGGCCGCTCCGTTGGAGTGTGTGTGGCGGCCATTCGTGCGCCCGGCTGTGTTCTTCTCAAGTTCATGGGTCGTCAGACCCTCTTCAGCAAAAGCCGGCGGTGCCACACGTTGCCGGTGTTCGGTCGCTTTTTTCTGCAATGCATCGAGTTCCAGCAGTTCTTCATCAGTAATCTCGCCCGATTCGCGTTTTTCCATCAACTGCAGACGATGGGAGCTCTCTTCCGGAGTCGGAGCCAGATCCAGATCTTGTGAGGGCACGGAATTGGGTGAATGCCCGTGAGCTTCCGCCACTCGTTTGATCGAAATCGACACGACGGCATCGCGAATCCCGTCGGCTTCGAGGGTTTCGCCCCCCATTTCGACCGTGTCATTGGCCATCGGTTGCGAAGGTTTCGCAGGTCGGACACGTCCGAGGCCCGATTCGTGAGCCTGTCGTTCGTCGCGCAACTGAAGAGTGTGCTGCTGAATGTCGTCGCTGGAGGGGAGTATCAGCGATTTCCAGCCGAAATGCAGGATTTCGCCAACCAACCGCCAGGCGGTAAAGACCATCAGCTTGGCATCGAGCCAGGGGTTGACGTGTCGGATGTAATAAATGTCGTGCTCAACTTTGCGACGGACGCATTCGATTGTGACATCGGGAGGCAGTTTCAGTTGCGCTAACCCGGTAATGCCTGGATGAATGTTCAGTCGTTCACGGTAGTTCGGCACTTCCCATTCAAGTTTCGCGACAAATTCCGGGCGTTCTGGACGGGGACCAACCAGGCTCATGTGCCCCTGGATGACATTCCAGAGTTGGGGAAATTCGTCGATGTGCGAACTGCGGAGTAATTTTCCGAGCGGTGTGACCCGGGTATCGTTTTTCGCCGACCAGACGGGGCCAGAATCTTTTTCTGCGTCCTGCCGCATCGTCCGAAGTTTATACAGAGGGAACTCGACTCCGCCTTGTCCCACGCGCGTCTGGCAGTAGAAAGCCGGGCCACGCGACGTCAACTTCACCAGCAGGGCTCCCAGCGCAATAAACGGCGCCAGAAATACCAGCAAAACCACCGCACCGAGTAAATCGAGGCCCCGCTTGATCGGCAGGTACCATTGGTGCCTGGGGGCAACGGTCTGTGCGGGCGATGTGGGAGAGGAGTTTTCAGGGGCGGACTGGAGATCGGCGGAGGGGTTTTTGGTCAAGTTTCGGCTTTGCAGGGGGGGATTATCGGTTCGCACGTTGGGACTCATGGGGTTCAGTTCGAAGGTGATGCTGCAGAAGTGTTCGACAAAGATGAGCAGGACGGCCCCCCCGCTACCTACGGACTCAACGCAATCGATGCCTGAAGTCTACGGCACGCAGATCGTAATTTACAATAAAAATTCCTTGTACGTCGGCAATTCATGTCGAGATAGTTGAGTTTCCAGAACTTGCCAGTACGACCCCCACCGTTTCTCAATTTGGGGTCACAAGCGAGTCTTAACACAACAGCAAGATGTGTGCCAAAAATCTGTGCGACCGGGCTGGAAAACGATTTTTTTCAACCCTGTGAGGTTTCCAAGGCATTAATCAGTCTGGCTGCGAAGTTTCTACTCGACCTCGCCAGCAGTGGAACGGGTTTCGATTGCAGGAGTGGCGCTGGAATTACATCGCATTTGACAAAATGTCAGGAAATCAACTTCGCAACGCCCTCGGGGTGTCGGTGAATCCATTAGAAAAGACGGAATGTCTATGGAAAAGTCGGACCGGCAGCCCTCCCATTCGGCAGAACTGATACCGTATACTCCCGAATATACGGAGCGGACCGCTTGGCCAAGTCGGGAAAAACCCGGATTGGCTTGGGAAACGAGCTCAATTTGACTTCGCAGAATCCACGCCTGAACGATTCCGAACGCGCGGAATGTCAATCGTTCGGCCCGTGGCTGATTACGGATGCGTTTGCAGTGATGTCACGCGCTGGGTGACGTGGGGAGGCGATGCCCGAAATTGGAACCGCGGTCCTCTTAATATTTTCCGTGTAGTTCAGTCGGCTCGATCAGATAGACAGTTGGTTCCTTCCGGTCAATAAGACGTTGATCGTACCGTGGATGCCCGGACGAGTGGGCCTTGGTTGATTCGGACCGCGGGTCGAGTCCCCCATCGAGACGTTGGATGTTCGAGTCTCATTTTGCGGTCCGTTGAAGAATGCAATTTGGTGCGCGGCGGAACAGTCAACGGTTCTGCTGCGGGAAGGGCTTGCTAGTGGCTGGAGTTCGTCGTGAGGCGACTCTCACGGCGAGCTGGAAGTCGGAATGGTTTTTGCAAAAAGGGCTAGTTCTCATGACACTGCTGAATCCATTTCCGCGTTGGACTTCGTCTCTCTTGACTCAGCTCGAGCAAGGCCGAAAGCGTCGCATTCGCCGAGAACGCGAATCGGGTCCGGTCTCGCAAACCGCCAGCGAGATTGAGACTCTGGAGAAGCGTGCTCTGTTGTCGTCGTCCGGCAAGGACTCGGTTTTGACGGTGATGAATCCGCCCCCGGTCGTCAAAACGACGACGTTGCAGGTTCAAGTGGCGTCCATCGACGAACACGATTCGCACGAGAACTCGTCGGACTCGCTGAGGTTGAGCCTCGTGCAGACGAGTGGACCGACGATTGCCACCGGCATCAAGATTCAGTCGTCGACAGGCGTGTTGACCTGGACCCCGGGGGCTGATCAGGCTGCCGGATCCTACGGGTTCAATGTGATCCTGCGTAAAAAGGGCTCTTCAAATCCTCTCGAAATCAAACCGCTCCAAGTGCAGGTGCTGTCGGCCGGCATCGTCAATCAGAACTTGGTGGTCGTGGGGACATCTCTGTCGGATGCCATTTCGGTTTCTTCGTTGCCGAGTAACGGCATTGCCGTAGGGGTGAATTCAGAGTGCTACGTGTTTAACGGTGCGAAAGTGACCGGGACGATCAAAATCTCGGGCTTTCAGGGTGACGATACGCTGAATGTGGCGGGGGCGATTGGTCATCCGTATTCAATCAATGTTGCGGGGGATGCAGACACGCTGATTGTCGAGGGGACCAGTCACCGCGACGTGATTGCCCTGTCGAATAACCAGGTCGTGGTCAACGGGAATTCGATTTCCTACAACACCATTTCGCACCTGGTCGTCAACGCGATTGGCGGTGATGACTCGGTTTCAATGACGGGGAACGCAGCCCCCCCGTGTGTCACCGTTGATGGCTCCGGCGGCTTCAATGACTTTACGGCGACATTAACC